>JAYUQI010000249.1:0-7331 GCA_043756805.1 Sphingomonas sp. | reverse complement strand
CCGGTTGCGGACACCGATGGGCGAGCAAGCAACGCTGGCAAACAACAACGCCGCCATTCTCGCGACCATGACTGCCATGGGGCCTGTGCTGACGATTGCCGTGTTCGGTGCCGCAGCCTGTCTTTTCGCTTTATTATTGCTGGACGTGGCAGCGCTCGCGCGATTTGGCCTTTTGGCGGGGACGGGCATCATTTGCGCGCTTTTTCTGGAACTTTCGCTGGTCCCGGCGATACGGGTTCTTCTCAAGCGCCCGACGATGCGTCCCGGATATGGCGATCTTAGCCGTTGGTGGCAGTCGGGCTTGCGCCGCATGGGCGCGTTCGCGTTGACAGGGTCTGTGCCTGTAATCTCGATTGCAATTTGTGTTTGCGCGGTCGTCCTAGCGCTTGGCATACAGCGAGTGAATGCCAGCCACAGCATGGCCGTGTATACTGCCCCCGACATCCCGGTTCAAAAGACGTTGTCCCGACTCGTTGATGCCGGCGTCGGACCCTATGTGCTTGATGTCGTCATTGATACCGGTCGCGAGGATGGCGCGTTTGACCCGCAGGTTCAATCGTCGCTGCTTTCGCTTCAGTCGCGACTTGAGCGCGATCCCGACATCAGGTCCATCCTTTCTCCCGCCGCAATCAATGGGTTTCTGAAGTGCAAGTTTGCCGGCGAGATGCCGTGTACGATCACGTCGCCTTCGACCACCGATGAAGCCAAACAGATCTGGACGGTGCTTTTTGGTGGCGGGCGCAATTCGGGGCTGATCGACGAGAGTGGTCAGCACGTTCGGCTCCGTGCGTTCGTGCGGACGGACGAGACGAAAGCCGCGAACCGCCTGCTGCAAATCGTTACTGTGTTTGCCAAGGAAAACGGGCTGGCCGTCAGCTTTGGGGGATCGGCGATTACCGCCAAAGCACTGGCTGATGGTATTGTGCGTGTCAGCCTCGAGAAAGCGGCGTTGCTCGTTGGGATCGTTTTTCTCATCGGCGGGATTGTGTTCCGTTCGCTGATCATGGCGATCGCTTTTGCCATTCCCAGCGCGATGACGATTGCGGCCAACTTTGCCTATCTTGGGTGGAGCGGCACGACATTGAACGTAGCGACAGCAGCGGTCGCAACGATCGCTGTGGGTGTTGGTCTTGATTATCTTGTTTACCTGACATTTCGGATCCGTGAGGCGAAACAGGGGGGGCTGAGCTACATCGATGCAATCAGGGTTGGCCATGCGTCTGCGGGCGGCGCCGCGGTTTGTGTCGCGACGGCTGTTGCCGTTGGATATGCAGTATTGATTTTCTCGCCGGGGTATCGCGTTCATCATTGGATTGCGGCCCTCGTGCCGATAACAATGTTGATGAGCCTTTTTGGTTCGCTCTTTGTGTTCCCCTTTCTCCTTCGCGTATTCCGTCCACCGCTCATGACGCCCGCCGGCTTATTTGACGATTGGAGCAAAGGATTGGAGCTCTATTTTGGGGGAAGCCGGTTGCAGTGAGATGGTGCCCATCGGATTATGATTACGGATACTGCGTCGGCAACCTGGATGGCATGATGGCCAATATTTCAGACATTTGACATGGCCTGCCCAGCTGCTGAAACCGGTCGTTTATTCACAATTTCAAATCATTAGTGGCAGAGCGCATTTGCAATCACTCATTAGGCCACAAATTTTCAATGCCCTTCACGATCAGACGATGCTGTATCTTGAGTTGTCTACCGCGCGTGACGCGGCAGACAGTGTGGACCGCTTGGCTCGAATTGCTTGTAGGTCAGAATAAACTCTTGATGGCCAAGGTCTTCAGATCGTGACGCATGGCCGGCAGCGACGGACATGAGCGCTTCGAAGATCTCTGTCCCGACCTGCTCGATGCTCGCGGATTGGGTCAAGATGCGGCCAGCATTGATATCCATATCGTCGTGCAGTCGCTCAAAGGTGTCGGGGTTGGCGCATATCTTGATTACAGGAGAAATTGCCGAGCCGACGACCGAGCCCCGGCCTGTTGTGAACAGGATCAGATGGCACCCCGATGCGATCAACTCGACGATCTCGGCGTTGTCGGCAATGTTGGGAAAGCCGTAACGCACGTCACCGTCAGGCACGACGTCCATCAGATAGAGACCCGGCTGTCCCGGAGACTCTCCCGGTTTGATCAGTCCGTTGATAGGCCTTGCGCCGGACTTGGTGTAGGCGCCGAGCGACTTTTCTTCCTGAGTTGTCAGGCCGCCATCGGCATTTCCGGGCGCAAAGCTGCCATAGCCAAGCACGGCGTAATAGCGTTCTGCTTTTGCGATCGCCGCAATGATCGCTTCGCCAAGGTCTGGCGTGACCGCTCTTTCGGCCATCACGGTTTCACAACCGATCAGCTCGCCGGTTTCCTCAAAAATGCAGGTGGCACCCCCATCGACCAACAAATCGAAACAATGTCCGACCGCCGGGTTGGCGGTAATCCCGCTCGTCCCATCGGAGCCGCCGCAAATCGTCCCGACGATCAGGTCATTCAGACCCATCGACGTTCGCTCTACGTTTGCGGCGGCGGCGCGAACGCGGTCAACCGCCGCAATGCCGGCGGCGATCGTCGCACGCGTGCCGCCGTTGTGCTGGATGACAAGCGTCTCGACAGGCCGTCCGCTGGCCGACACTGCATTTGCCAGCGCATCCCGATCAAAGCCTTCACAACCAAGCGATACGATTACGACGCCGCCGACATTGGGATGGCATGCCAGCCGCTCCATCATGCGGAAGGCGTAGCTGTTGGGATAACATCCGGGAAAGCCGATGAGCTGGACTTGATTGTCGTCCACCTCGCTGACGATACGACGCGCCACATGATGTGCGCATTCGACAAGGTAAATGACGAGGATGGCATTGCGAATGCCCTTGCGACCATCCTGACGCAGAAAAGCAGGAAATCTCGATTGCGTGCTCATGATCCAAATCCATCATGCGAGCCGGAGGCACGATCATGCGCCCGCAGATAATTGCTCGTCAGATTGTGGGCATGGACATGCTCGGCAATGGCGATGTCCTGCGTAACCGTGCCGATCGGAAAACCGCTGCGGTAGACTTGCTCGCCGGGACGAAGCGTCGCCCGCGCGATCTTGTGACCCAGCGCGATATCTTGCCCCAGCGTGTAATGCTGTCCGTCGATTGCGATGACCATCCCGGCAAAAGCGTCTCCAGCGCTGATCAAAACATTGTCGCGCGGATCGAGAAGCAGGAACACCGACTCTGAGGGCTTGTCAGTCATCGTTTCCGTCTCCCGCTCGTGCGGCGTTTGACAGTCGCTCTGCATAGGCTTCCCGGGTCAGCCGGTATCCGCGCGCGGCGAGGATCGCGAAGACGTAAAGACTTGCGCACGCAAGAAACGAAACTGCTGCCATGCGATCCATTACGGCCGGAGTCGCCTTGCCCGCGCTCGCTGCATCATAGCCGACCAAACTGATCAGGGTGCCCGCCAGCAAGAGGCTTACCGAAACCCCGATCCGCCACGCGAGGCTGAAGACCGCCGAATAGCTACCGTCCATCGTCCGGCCCGTTCGCTTGCCCGCAAGACTGCCGATGTCGGCGATCATGGCTGTTGCCACCGGCAAGACGATACCGCTCGCCAGCCAGTAAAGACCGTCGAAGATAACGAACAGGGCGGTTGCCGACGTACTGGTCCGAGCGACATCGAAGCCAAAAAACGCGATCAGCAGCGCAATTTTTCCGCCGACGCCGCACCACGATCCGATGATAATGGCACCTCGCTTGTCGAAGCGTTCGACCAGCGTGGGCGCCATCAGTGCGCCGACCGCCGATGCGACCATCGTCGAACTATGAACCAGCGTCCGTTCATATCCCGCCAGATCGAGGAAATGGACGTAGAGATAGCCTTGAACCGACGAGGAGATGACCATGCCGACAACGAGCAGAAAAACAACGAACAAGACCAGCCGGGCCTCTCCATCCTGGAAAATGGGTTTGAACGTTGCCCAAAAACTCGCGAAATAGCTTTTCTCGGATGTCGCCGGGCGCTCGCTGCGCAAGTCGCGCACGCTTGTTCGGCACCCCCACAACATGATTGCTGTCAATGCTATCATTGCCAGCGAGAACGTCCCTCCCATTGCGGCAAAGTTATCGGGCTCGCTCGTCCCCGGTATCTTCGTTCCGTCCGGCCCGACGCGATCCTGGAAAAATATCGACCATGCGAGGGCCGGCCCCGCGAAATTGGCGAGCATATTGCAAACCCAGCGGACCGACTGAAGTCGCGGGCGATCATTGTAATCGGGCGCAATTTCAAACCCGAGTGCGAGATAGGGCACAACAAACATCGTCAGTGCGGTTCGCAAAAGCAGATTGAGGACAAGAAGATAACCAAAAGTGACCATGCCGCCGCCGCGAAAGCCTGCCGGCACTGCCCAAAGAAAATAGAAAACGAGCGCCATCAAAAGACCGCCCGCCAATATCCAAGGGAAACGGGCACCGAAGCGTGTCCGGGTGTGGTCGGATGTATGGCCCATTACCGGCTCGGTAATCGCTTCCCAGAACAGCGAGATCGACAAAGCCAAGCCAGCCAGTTGCGGCGACAGGCCGAGCGCGTCGGTATAATAGAGCAGCGCAAAGCCGTTCAGGCCATTAAGCACCAGCGATGTTGCCGCTTCGCCTGCGCCGTAGAATGTGAACAATTTCAGCTTTGACCGTGCCGACGCCGTCGCCACGTCCCAGGGCGTACTTGAGGATCCGATAACAGTTTCTCCATTCAAGGCCACGCCGGAATTTTTCATGCCGCTTGCCTCAACAATTTGGGATTGGCGAATAGCCCCGAGCGGGTCTGGCCGGGGAAAACAAAAGGCGTCGGTGCGACTTCGGCATAGTGATTGGCCAGGGTATTAAACACGGTGATGCTCACGCGGTTCGTGCCGGTGCGTGGCGTATCACCAAGCGGGATACGCCAGGGCGGGCAGAACACGTGACCGAGGATCGTTTCGTTCATCGCAACTTGGGCGCAGACGCCGACAGGACCGAGATCAAGGATCAGATCGTTATCGGCGACTCCAAACTGGCAATCGGCACTATAGCGCACGCCGCCCGAATACGGACCCAAACCGTGCAGGCACCAATCCCCCGTCGGGATGAAACCATGCAAGTGATCAAAGCGCACGACGCCAATTGCGTCGCCCGCGCGCGCGCCCACGGTATCATCAAGCCGGATTTCAATCGATCCAGCGGGATCGGCAATACTGCCGCCTTCGATGGTCGTGACAGTCCAGCCAGGTTCAAGTTCCTCGCTGCTCACGGTCAGGGTATTGCCCGAACGCCTAGCGGTTAATCGGCCACGATGGCGCACCGTCGCGTGCGTTATCCCCGGCGGCGCAGTAAACTTGTACCGTTGCACCTGCGCGGGCAGGGCTTCCTGCGGGACAAGCCCAAATCGCGGATCGGCGAGAAAGCGTTGGCCGCGTGACGATGGTGCCGGTGCGTCTGCCAGTCCGACATAGGCTCGGGCGCGCTGTCCCTCGGGCTGCGTGAGGCGAAGGACGAAACGCCCCGTCGCGCCGCTCGGCAACGGTACAGTCACAACGGGTGCGTCATAGGTAGGCAGGTTCCATGGCCCCAGTTGGCCTGGCGGCAGAGCGCTTGCCTGCTCGGCAACAAGGCACCCATCGATCCACAAGCTGAAGGCGGCGCGGCTGCTAACCGCCAACCGCGATCCTTCACCCGACAAAACGCCCGTCACGAGCCATTCTGCACCGGGCGTGGCATCGCCCAAATCGATGTATTCGTCGGGAACAGCGTTCTTCAGGCCGTGCGGGCCGCTTGCCCAGTTCTTCAGCCAGGGATCGTCGAAGATGCCGTCACGCGCGCTGACGAAATACGGCCGCCAATCATATATTTCGGACGCGCAGACCCGCGGTAACGGCGATGCGTGCGGCGGTAGGGCAGCCAGGTCCGCTGCCCATGCGTCCAGCCCATCGTGCGGTGCAAGCGGCCCGATGGCGAGCAATCGCGGCGCGAAACCGGGAGCGATGCAATGCCACGCGGTATCGTCGCCCTCGCGCCATTCCATCCTGTGCACCTCAAGCCCGACAAATTCGGATGTGCTGTCGAAATCGCCCTGTCGGTTATCGAGCGTTGGCAACAGCTCGTATTCCCAAGGGCCTTCAAGGGTCGCGAGTTCAGTCGGCGCGACGGTTGGCGCGACAGAAATGGCGGGACCGGGCTCGACTCGAACGATCTTCATTGCCTTTGGCGGGATATGCAACGACAGGCGCGTCCGGTTGCCATCAACCGTTTCGTGCGCGCAGAGTGCCTCCGAGCCATTGAAGGGATCAAACAGCGTTGCTTGTCCCTTGGCTGCAACGGTGATCGGGCCGTCGAATGCGTCGTCATTCGGGTTCACGATCAACCAGATATGCGTGTCGCCGATTGAGCGATGCAGCGCCTGTAAGCCCGAGCCGACAAAGCCGCGTTCGGCCAGCGGGAACAGTTGTTCGGCAGTGTCGCCACGCCAGTCTTTAACGTGCTCACTGACGATCCGGGCAATCAAATTGTCAAAATCCGGATCGCCCTGTGACTTCAGATCGCTTGCGCGCGGCAATGCCCCGAGAAATACAACGCGACCGCCAGCAGTCACGAAGGCATCGAGCTGCTGAAGTGTTGCCCAACGGATTGCTGTCATTTCCGGCAGAATGATCGCACGCCAGCGACCGCGCCCGGCAGCCAATATACCATCCCCAAAAGACGCTGCCTCAAGGCTAGCATCATCGATGAAATCGACATCGATGCCCGCTTCAAACAACGCCTGAGCAGACGAAAGCGCGCATATCTCGGCCACGTCGAGGTCAGGTAGGTCTTCGCCGCGCTGCTGTTCCGAATAGGATGCAGGCCCGGCAGAATGTGGATCGACTTTCGGATTGAGGCCGCCGGCGATTGCCGTCGTTGGATACAGCATGACGGCATCGCCGATCTTGTCGCCTTGCGACATGAGCCAGCACACCCGCGTCAGATAGTCATTATAGGCGCCCATGCAGGTCCAATAGGGCTGCCGGAAATGAAAATCGGGCGGTGCCCATTCCCACCAGCTGCCCGCAGTCGTCGCATATAGGGCGTGCAGGTTGATCAGGTTTGCGCCAAGCACGAAGACGCCGTTCGTCGCGGCGACCATTTGCGCGGGCGTTGCGCCCCAGCCGCTTGAATGAAAGCATTCGGCCCAGACGCGTGGTCGATCGTATAGCGTCGCGATCGAGCTTGCGACTTTAATGCCGACGAAGGCACGTGGACCATTGAGGTCAGGGTCGTCAGAGCCAGGCGCTGAATACCAGCGCATCGTGCGCATATAGTCGCCATAGAAGTCGCGGCCTCTTCC
>JAYUQI010000248.1:0-7336 GCA_043756805.1 Sphingomonas sp. | reverse complement strand
ATGAGCGCGGGCAGATGGTCCAGCGGCCATTCGGTTTTGCGATTGTCGATGAAGTTGATTCGATCCTGATCGACGAAGCGCGGACGCCGTTGATCATTTCGGGCCCGACCGACGACAAGTCCGAACTGTATAAGCAGGTTCATGCCGTCGTCAGCCAGCTTGTCCCGTTCGATTATGAAATGGACGAAAAGCAGAAGTCGATCATCCTGACCGAAGACGGCACCGAGAAAGTCGAGCGGATGCTCGAAGCGGCGGGGCTGCTCGAAGGGGCGAACCTCTATGATTTCGAGAATACGCAGGTCGTCCATCACCTCAATCAGGCGCTGCGTGCGAATGTGATGTTCAAGCGCGATACCGATTACATTGTGAAGGATGGCAAGGTCATCATCATTGATGAATTTACCGGCCGCATGATGGACGGGCGGCGCTGGTCGGACGGCTTGCACCAGGCAGTCGAAGCCAAAGAGGGCGTCGAGATCGAGCCCGAAAACCAGACGATGGCGTCGATCACTTTCCAGAATTATTTCCGTATGTATCCAAAATTATCGGGGATGACCGGGACGGCGGCGACCGAAGCATCTGAATTCTTTGATATTTACAAGATGAACGTTGTGTCGATCCCGACCAATGTGCCGGTGCTGCGCGTTGACGAGCAGGACGAGTTCTACAAAAATACGCAGGACAAGTTCGGCGCGATTGCCATTTCAGTGCGTGAAAAGGCCGAACGGGGGCAGCCCGTGCTGGTTGGCACGGTATCCATCGAAAAGTCGGAATTGCTGAGCGAATATCTGACGGCGGAGGGCGTCGAGCATTCGGTGCTGAACGCACGGTTCCATGAACAGGAAGCGCATATCGTGTCGCAAGCAGGGCGGAAAAGCCGCGTGACGATTGCGACCAACATGGCGGGACGCGGGACGGACATTCAGCTCGGCGGGAACCTTGAGTTCCGCTTGCAGGACGAGTTTCCCGATCTGGCCGATGGCCCTGAAAAAGACACCGTTGTTGCGCGTTTGCGGGAAGAGATCGCTGCCGAAAAGGCCGAAGTGTTGGCAGCCGGCGGCTTATATGTCCTCGGTACCGAACGGCACGAAAGCCGCCGGATCGATAACCAACTTCGCGGGCGGACCGGGCGGCAGGGCGATCCGGGCCTGTCGCGCTTTTACCTGAGCCTTGACGATGATCTGCTGCGCATCTTCGGCGACAATACGATGTTTGCCCGGATGATGAAGAACAGCCTTGATGACGGCGAAGCGATTGGCTCGAAATGGCTGTCGAAAGCGATCGAGACTGCGCAGAAAAAAGTCGAAGCGCGCAACTACGACATCCGCAAGCAGGTGGTCGAATATGATGACGTGATGAACGACCAGCGCAAGGTCATCTATGAACAGCGCAGCGACATCATGGATGCCGAAACCGTCGACGATGTCGTCGTCGATATGCGCGCGGAGACGGTCAACGCGCTGGTCGGTGAGGCGTGTCCGGTGGGCAGCTATCCCGAGCAGTGGGACAAGAACGGACTGACCGAGCGCACGCGCGACATATTGGGGCTGGAACTGCCGATCGTCGAGTGGGTGACCGAAGAGGGGATTGAGCCCGAGGATATCGAGAACCGCGTTCGCGAGGCAGCGGACAAGGCCATTGAAACGAAGGCGGCGGACTTGCCCGACGGCGCATGGGCGCAAGTTGAAAAGAGCGTGATGCTCCAGAATCTTGACCATCACTGGAAAGAGCATCTGTCGACGCTCGATGCTTTGCGGCAGGTTATCCATTTGCGGGCTTATGCACAGAAAACGCCGATCAACGAATATAAGCAGGAAGCATTCGCGCTGTTCGAACGCATGCTGACGCTGATCCGCGAGGATGTGACCAAGGTGCTGGCGCACGCGCAATTCATGCAGGAGCCGCTGAACGAACTGCCGCAGATGCCCGACATTTTCACGTCGCACATCGATCCGCTGACGGGCGAGGATGATAGCTATGACGATATGTCGGGGATGGGCCTGATCACCACGCGCCTGCCGCCGTTGCAGATTGTCCAGCCCGATCCTCAGGATATGCTGGGCGAAGACCCCGATAGTTGGGTCGGTGTGGTCAGCCGCAATGCGCCATGCCCATGCGGATCAGGGCAGAAATACAAGCATTGCCACGGGTCGATTGCGTAACCTGGCATGGGATTGGTCGCCGCATTCTTCGCAACCGCGCTGCTTTACGCTAGCGTCGGTTTCGGCGGTGGATCGACTTACACGGCGTTGCTCGCGCTGAGCGGGACGGATTACCGGATTCTGCCGTTCATTTCGCTGGCGTGTAACGTCATTGTCGTGACGGGCGGGACGATCCGCTATGCACGCAGCGGTTTGATCCCGTGGCGACGGGTGGTGCCGCTGGTGGTCGCGTCGGCACCGCTGGCGTTGCTCGGCGGGTTGACGCCGATCAAGCAGCCGCTTTTCATGGCAGTTCTTGGCTGTAGCCTGCTGATGGCGGGCGTATTGCTGCTGTTGCAACGCAGTCCGAAAACCGACGCGGCTGAGCGTGCCGCCAATCCGGTGGTCGATGCCCTGCTCGGCGGTGGCATTGGCTATCTTTCGGGGCTGGTCGGAATTGGCGGCGGCATTTTCCTGGCGCCGTTGCTCCACCTGATGCGCTGGGGGCAAGCACGGGCGATTGCCGCGACCGCCAGCTTGTTTATCTTGGTCAATTCACTTGCCGGGTTGATCGGGCAGGGGATCAAGCTCGGCGATGCTGGCAAGCTGGCTGCTGTCACTGATTATTGGCCGTTGGCGCTTGCTGTGCTGATTGGCGGGCAGATCGGCAGCTGGGTGGGAATTACGGTTCTGAGCCAGACGCTGGTGCGCCGCGCGACGGGTATATTGATCCTTTACGTGGCCGTTCAGTTGCTGTGGAAAACGCTTTCCAATTGACGTGAGCGTCAATCACGCGGAAGCTATGCGTTATGGATCATTTTGACGTTATCATAGTCGGAGCGGGCCTTTCAGGTATCGGTGCGGCGTGGCATTTGCAGAAACGGTGCCCCGGTAAGAGCTACGCAATCCTCGAGGCCCGTGCCGCAATCGGCGGGACGTGGGATTTGTTCCGCTATCCGGGAATCCGGTCGGACAGTGACATGTTCACGCTCGGCTATAATTTCAAACCGTGGCTGGGTGAAAAGTCGATCGCCGATGGGTGGACGATCCGCGAATATATCGCCGAGACGGCCCATGAAAACGGCATCGATAAACACATCCGCTACGACAGCAAAGTCGTCAGCGCGGATTGGTCGACGGCGGAGGCACGCTGGACGCTCACCTTGGCAAATGGTGTCAAGATGACGGCAGGCTGGGTCATGATGTGCAGTGGCTATTATCGCTATGATGCGGGCTACACGCCTGATTTTCCGGGCATCGAAAGTTTCGCAGGCACAGTGGTTCACCCGCAATTCTGGCCCGAAAATCTTGATTATTCGGGCAAGAAAATTGTGGTGATCGGCAGTGGCGCAACCGCGATGACGCTGGTGCCGGCTATGGCTGCGACCGCAGGCCATGTAACGATGCTTCAGCGCTCGCCGACCTATGTCGCCGCAGTGCCGTCGAAGGATGCGATTGCCGGGCGGCTGCGCAAGTTGCTGCCCAAGGGGCTCGCCTATCGCGCGGTGCGGCTGAAGAATGTGGTCGTGAGCATGACGATGTTCTGGCTTGTCCGCAAAAATCCCGGCCCGGCCAAGAAGCGACTTGTCGGGATGGTGCAGGAAGCGCTCGGTCCCGACTATGACGTCGAGACGCATTTCTCGCCACGGTATAACCCGTGGGACCAGCGCGTCTGCGCAGTCCCGGATGCTGACCTGTTCGACGCGATCAAGATGGGCAAAGTTTCGGTTGTGACCGATACAATCGATCATTTTGTTGCCGAAGGGGTCAAGCTGGCTTCGGGTGAAACGCTATCCGCCGATATTGTCGTGACCGCGACCGGGCTCGAGATGCAGTTGATGGGCGGCGCACAGCTTTTTCTCGACGGGGCGAAAGTCGCGATGCACGAGACGATGATTTACAAGGGCATGATGATCGGTGGGGTGCCAAATCTCAGCTATGTCATCGGCTACAACAACGCATCGTGGACGCTGAAAGCCGACCTGAGCAGCGCTCATGCCTGCCGCATTCTCAACTATATGGACCGGCGTGGTTATGTTCAGGTAGTGCCACAGCACGATCCAACCGAAATGTCCGACGGGAATTTCTTTGGATTGACGTCTGGCTATCTGACACGCGCGCAGGCTTATGTGCCCAAACAGGGTGTTCGCCATCCGTGGAAAGTGCACCATAATTATGCGCGCGATTATGCGTCGCTGAAGCTCGGCAAGGTCGATGATGGCGTATTGATCTTTTCAGGACCGGTTAAAGCCAGCCGCGCCGCCTGAAGTAAAGATAGGGCAGGGCGGCAGACATCAGCATCACGATCAGCGCCATCGGATAGCCGAACATCCATTTGAGCTCAGGCATCTGCTCGAAATTCATGCCGTAGATGGCACCGACGAGCGTCGGCGGGAGCAATATGACCGAAGCCACGGAGAAAATCTTGAGGATCGCATTCTGTTCGATGTTGATGAGCCCGAGCGAGGCATCGAGCAGAAACGTAATATTGTTGGACAAAAAGGCGGAATGATCGATCAGCGAATCGACGTCTTCGCTCAGGCTGCGGATATGGTCACGCTGTTCTGTGTTGCCGCGCAAATGTGAACAGGCCGCCACGAAGGTGAGCAGTCGCGTCGTGCTGCCTGCGGTTTCGCGCGCTTTGGCCAGCAGACCCTGGCATTCTCCGATCCGCACGAGCAAGGCCTCTAGCTTTAGCGCGGGAATGCGCCTGCCGCGCTCATCGGCGGAACGGCGGAATACCCGCTTCGAGACGAGTTCGATTTCGCTCGCAACCTGTTCGAGCGAATCGGCCATGCGGTCGACAATCGCATCGAGCAGTTTGACCAACGTTTCCATTGCGTTGCCGAGCAATTCGGGCTGGCGCGCAATGTGAGCCGCAAAAATGCGAAATGGCTTTGGATCGGCATATCGAACGGTGATCAGGTATTCGTTTGTCAGGACGAATGAAATCGGCGTTGCAATCGGGTCATTTTCATCCAGTCCCGACAGCACTGTCGCCGTCATGTAAATCGCACCACTGTCTTCGTATAGACGACTGGATTGCTCGATTTCGGCCATTTCTTCAAGGGTCGGTATCGCGTGGCCACTGATGCGTTCGACGAGTTGTTCCTCGCGGTGCGTTGGCTCAAACAGATCAATCCAGACCGTATCGGCGGGCAGTGCCGCGTTGCTATCAGCATCGATGATCGTTGCCGATGGCGATGAAGGGTGAAAAACTTTGAGCATGATCTTTGGGCTAGCGCAAAGCGGCAAGACACGGCAATCCCCGCTGTGCAATGAGACGCAGTTCTTTCCCCGATGCAGCACGCACGATTGTTGCGACCGGACGCTGGCTTGATGGCAAAGGCTGGGCGCCGGCGACATCGGGCAATTATTCGTGTCGGCTCGACGATGGCAGTTTTGCGGTAACCGTGTCGGGACGGCACAAGGGGCGGCTGACCGAAGATGATGTGATGCGGGTCGATAGCGCGGGGACGTCGCTCGATGGGAAGCGGCCGTCGGCGGAGACGGCGCTGCATCTCGCGATTTACAGGATGTTTCCCGATGTTGGCGCCGTGCTGCACAGTCATTCGCCGACAGCCGTTGCGTTAACGCGCGCTTATCCGGATTTGGCGGAATGGCAATTTACCGGACACGAAATGCTGAAGGCGTTGCCGGGGATCAAGACGCATGACACGCGGGTCACATTGCCGATTGTCGACAACAGCCAGGACATGGGTGCGATCTGGGATGCCGTTTCGCCGGTTTTGGGGGATGTGCCCGCTTATCTGATCCGGAGCCACGGGCTTTATGGCTGGGGTACGGATATGGCCGAGGCCGAGCGGGTGATCGAGGCCATCGAGTGGCTGATCATGGCTGAACTGGCCGAGGCGCAATTCAGGAGAAGGATATGAGCCGGTTGCAGGTTTTTTGCGAGGACGATGCGGCGAGCCCCATAATCGCGACTGAAAACAGTGAGGTTATTGCGTCAACGCTGCGCGAGATTGGCGTCCGCTTCGAACGCTGGCCGACGCGCGAAACTGGCGACGATGTTCTGGCCGCCTATGCCCAAGAGATCGACCTGTTGAAGTCCGAAGGCGGATACCAAACGGTCGATGTCGTCAGCGTCGCGCCCGATCATCCTGACTGCGCGACAATGCGAACCAAATTCCTGTCCGAACACACGCATGCCGAAGATGAAGTGCGCTTCTTCGTTGGCGGCGAAGGGCTGTTCACCTTGCATCACGGCGGCCGGGTGTTCGATGTCCTGTGCACAGCGGGCGATCTGATGTCGGTCCCGGCGGGGATGAAGCACTGGTTCGACATGGGCGCCGCGCCGTGCTTTGCCGCGATCCGCTTGTTCGTGAACCCCGATGGCTGGGTCGCGGTGTTTACGGGCGATGACATTTCGGATCGTTTCCCCCGTCATGAGCCGGTCTGAATGCCGATCCGTGCCATCCTGACGGATATTGAGGGGACGACGTCGAGCATCAGCTTCGTGACCGAAACCTTGTTTCCCTATGCCCGCTTGCGGATGGCGGACTATGTCGCCGCGCATCCTGAAACGATGGTCGATGTGCCCGGTGACGATCCTCTGGCGACTCTGCTCGGTTGGATGGATGTTGATGCCAAGGAAACGCCGCTTAAGACGCTACAGGGGCTAATTTGGGCTGAGGGCTATGCCGATGGCACGTTGCAGGGACATGTTTATCCTGACGCTGTGGCAGGGCTGCGGCGCTGGCATGCGGCGGGTTTGGCGCTTTATGTGTTTTCGTCAGGGTCGATCGCGGCGCAGAAGCTGATTTTCGGGCATAGCGTCGCGGGGGATTTGACCCCGTTGTTTTCGGGCTATTTCGATACGACGACGGGGCCGAAGCGCGCGATAGAGTCCTATGCCAAAATCGCCGATGCGATCGGGTTGTCAGTCGGCGACATATTGTTCCTGTCAGATACGTCGGCCGAGATTGCGGCAGCGCGTGAGGCGGGGATGACGGCGCTTCTGATCGACCGAGACGGCGGGGCAGACGATATTTCGAGTTTCGACGAGGTTCGCTCGTGAAGCTCGTCGGCGTCCAGACTCGTTCGATCATGCGGACGGAGGATGGCAGGGGGGTGCGTATCCTCGACCAGCGGCGTTTGCCCTGGGCAATCACGTGGGTTGAACTGCGGACACCCGAAGAAGCCGCGACAGCCATCCGCGAGATGTGGACGCG
>JAYUQI010000247.1:0-7337 GCA_043756805.1 Sphingomonas sp. | reverse complement strand
CAGCCCCAAGGCACAGACGACGCGCGTCCGCCTGATGGGCATCGCCATCGAAGGCGACACCCAGATCCTGCTCGTCGATACCCCCGGCATTTTCGAGGGCAAACGCCGTTTCGACCGCGCCATGGTGCAGGCCGCGTGGGGCGGGACGCAGGACGCCGACATGATCGTGCTGCTGATCGATGCCAAAGGCGGGCTCGGCCCCAAAGTCGAAGGCATCCTGAAGGGGCTGGAATCGCGCCCCGAGCCCAAACTGCTCGTGCTCAACAAGGTCGATGTTGCCGACCATGGCAAGATGCTGCGCCACATCACGGTGCTGACCGAGCGCCTCAGCTTTACCGATACACTCATAATCAGCGCGACGACCGGCGACGGCGTGGCCGACCTCAAGGCGCGCCTTGCTGCCGCGATGCCTGAAGGGCCGTGGCATTTCCCCGCTGACCAGATCAGCGACGCGACCGACCGCGTCATGGCCGCCGAAATCACGCGCGAACAGATTTTCCTGCAACTCTATCAGGAACTGCCGCAAGCCTGCGCGGTCGAAACCGAAAAATATGAGGAACGCCCCGACGGATCGGTCGAAATCCACCAGCAAATCCTCGTTGCCCGCGACAGCCAGCGCGCCATCGTCCTCGGCAAAGGCGGCGCGCGCTTAAAGGAAATCGGCAGCAAGGCGCGCGCCGAACTCGCAGTTCTGCTGGCCGCCAAAGTGCATCTGTATCTGCACGTCAAAGTCTCCCCCAAATGGGACGAAAACCGCGAGGTTTACCGCGATATCGGGCTGGATTGGGTCGACTGATTCCCGGACGAACAAGAAAACCGCAGTCCTGAGCTTGTCGAAGGACGGTTCACGCGCCGAACCGTGCTTCGACAAGCTCAGCACTGCGGTGTTAGCAAGGACTTGACCCATGCAGGGATGAGTTCGGATGCCGCCCCGGCCCGCGTTTCCTTGAAATAGACGCTCCCCAAAGACGGCTCCAAGTTCATCTCGAGCGTCTCCGCGCCGACATAACGCGCCGTCTGCACGAACTCCGCCGCCGGATACACCGCGCCCGATGTCCCCACGGACACGAACAGATCACAATCGCGGATCGCGGCGTCGATCTCATCCATCCGGTACGGCATTTCGCCAAAAAACACGATGTCAGGGCGCAGGGTCAAACTATCGCACGCCCCGCACGCCGTCCCCGGTGGCAAGCGCCCTTCCCACGCGCCACGATCCCCGCATGACGCGCACAATGCCGACAGCAATTCACCGTGCATATGGATCAGCCGTTTCGCGCCCGCGCGCTCATGCAGATCATCGACATTCTGCGTCACGATCAGCAGCCCACCCCTCCACTCGGCGTCGAGCCGCGCCAATGCCCGGTGCGCCGCATTGGGCTCCACGCCCGCCAGTGCCGCCCGCCGGTCATCGTAAAAACGGTGCACCAGCTCGGGATCATCGGCCAGTGCTTCGGGCGTGCAGACATCCTCGACCCGGTGCCTTTCCCATAAGCCGCCCGGCCCGCGAAACGTCGCGATGCCGCTTTCGGCGGAAATCCCTGCACCGGTCAGGACAACAATGTTATCGACGTCACGCATTTCGCGCTTTCCTACACGGCATTTTTGCGGGTAGCGATATAGCCCATGGAAACGATCAACCTTGCCAAGGCGAATGCCGCAAAATTCGCACAGCGCGGTCGTGAGAACTTCGAGAACTTCGCACCCCTCCATCGTGTAACCTTTGTAACCTTCGGGCGCTGCTCATGACCCGAATCGGCATCTTCGGCAGCGCGGGGCGCATGGGCCAAGCCATTGCAACGGCTGCGGAAAATGCCGGTTGCACGCATGGCGGCATCGATATCGGTGGCGATGCAGCGGCGCTGGCGGGGATCAGCGACGTCATTGTCGATTTCTCATCGCCAGATGCCCTTAGCAACCACCTTGCTGCGGCACGATTGACGAAGACCCCGATCCTCATTGGCACAACCGGACTCGACGGATCGCATCAGGCGATGATCGACGACGCCGCGAAAGACATTGCGATCATTCAGGCGGCAAACACCTCGCTGGGAATCAACCTGCTCAGTGCCCTGATCGAGCAAGCCACGGCGCGCCTCGGCGATGACTGGGACATCGAAGTCGTCGAAATGCACCATCGCCATAAAGTCGATGCGCCATCAGGCACAGCCCTGCTCCTCGGTCAGGCTGCGGCCAGAGGTCGCGGCAAGAGCCTCCCCGAACTCAGCCGCTTTGATCGCGACGGCCTGCGCGATGTTGGCAGCATTGGCTTTGCGTCGCTACGCGGCGGATCGGTCGCGGGCGATCATATGGTCATCCTCGCGGCGGACGGCGAACGCATCGAACTTGGCCACCACGCCGAGGACAGGAGCATCTTCGCGCGCGGTGCCGTAAAGGGCGCGCTGTGGCTCAGCGGGAAACCGGCGGGACGATATACGATGGCGGATGTGCTGGGTTTATGATGACACTTACCACCGTAGTGCTGAGCCTGTCGAAGCACGGTTCACGTCATCCAACCGTCCTTCGACAGGCTCAGGACTGCGGCAAGCAATGAAGCGCCCCGATATTTTCGAATTCTACCGTCGCCTGGCGGAGGCAAATCCCGCGCCTGAAACTGAACTTGAATCAGTCAATATCTATACGCTTCTGGTGGCCGTGGTGCTGTCCGCTCAAGCCACCGATGTCGGCGTCAACAAGGCCACCCGCGCGCTGTTCGCCAAAGCCGACCATCCGCAGGCCATGCTCGACCTTGGACTTGACGTTGTGCGCGACCACATCAAGACAATCGGCCTGTTCAATAACAAGGCAAAGAACGTCATTGCGCTCTCGCAAATCCTTGTCGATCGGCATGGCGGCGAAGTGCCGGTTGATCGCGACCTGCTCGAAACCCTCCCCGGGGTCGGTCGCAAGACGGCCAATGTCGTGCTCAACGTCGCGCTCGGTGCCGAAACCTTCCCCGTCGACACACATGTTTTCCGCGTCAGCAATCGTACCGGCCTCGCCAAAGGGAAAACACCGGAAGCCATCGAGAAAATCCTCGAGCGGCAAACCCCCCACCCCTTCCGCAATGCCGCGCATCATTGGCTGATCCTCCACGGCCGATATCTGTGCAAAGCGCGGACGCCCGAATGCTGGCGCTGCCCCGTCATCGATCTCTGTGCGTTCAGGCCCAAGTCAGAAAATCCGGCGCAGATCATGCTCAAGAATCGAAAAGGAGCCCCCCATGCGTAATCTCGCTATCGTTGCCATGATCCTGATTGCCGGTCCCGCCACCGCGCGCGACCGAAACGCGATCCCGGCGGCAACCCCCACCGGCGACGCCGTCAACTGCGTCAGCCTGCAAAGCATCCGTTCGACCCAAGTCCACGGGGACAGCACGATCGATTTCCACATGAACGGCGGCAAAGTCTATCGCAACACGCTCCCCAACAGCTGCCCCAGCCTCGGCTTCGAGGAACGTTTTCTTTACAAGACGTCGCTGAGCCAGCTCTGCTCGGTCGACATCATCACGGTCCTGCAATCGCCCGGCCTGTCGCAAGGGCCAAGCTGTGGCCTCGGCAAGTTTCAGCCGGTGAAACTCGCATCCGCAAAGTAAGGGTGGCGAAGCGGGAGATCGGTTGCTAAGGCACCCGGCAAGCACTCGTAGCTCAGCTGGATAGAGCACTGCCCTCCGAAGGCAGGGGTCGGGGATTCGAATTCCTCCGAGTGCGCCAAAGACTATCCGTTGATCGTCGAATCCTTGCCGAGTTCATCAAGTTCGCCCGATATGCGCGCTTTGCGGCCATAAAAGGCTTCGAACAGCGGACTGGCCATCATGGTCGTGACAATCGCCATCAGCACCATCATCGAAAACAGCGTCGGCCCGATAATCCCCTTTTGCAAGCCGATGTTGATGATGATCAGTTCCATCAACCCGCGCGAATTCATCAGCGCCCCGATGCCCAGCGCCGTCCGGTTATCTTCGCCAGCGACCCGCGCGGCCAGATAACAAGCGCCGAATTTGGCAAGGACCGATGCCACCAATATGCCCAGCGCGATCAGGAGCAACGGCACGGTGTTCACCATATCCATCCGCGTGTTCAGGCCCGAATACGTGAAAAACATCGGCAGCAGCAGCACGACGGCGAGCGGCTCGACTTTCTTTTTCAGTTCCGCGGCAAACAATCCACGCGGCATGACGACGCCGAGAATGAACCCGCCGAAGATCGCGTGGATGCCGACCGCATCCATGATGAAGGCCGACAGGCAGAACAGCGCCAGCGTAATGCCAAGCACGGTCATGCTCATTTCGCCGTCGCGCTCGACCATGCGGCCCAGTGGCGCGAGCAGCTTGCGCCCGAACAGCATGATAAACGCTGCATAAATGAGGCCGCCACCGATCGCGAGAACAGCAATGCCTGGCCCCGCGCCAAACGTCGCGAGGACAACCGCCAGCACGCACCATGATACGGCATCGTCAAACGCCCCTGCGGTTAATGACAATGTGCCCAGCGACGTCTTGGCCAGCCCGCGCTCGTTGATGATCCGCGCCAGCATCGGAAAAGCCGTCAGCGCAATGCACGCCCCCATGAACAGGGTGGCGTTGAACTGCGATATGCCATCGGCGAACAAGCCGGGGACGGTCAGCAGATAGGGCGTTATCGCGACCGCAATGAGAAATGGTGCAATGATGCCCGCAAGCGAAACGCCGATCGCGCTTTTTGCTTTTGATTGAAAATGATCGAGCTGCAACGTCGTGCCGACCAGAAACATGTAAAGCCCGACGCCGAGTTGCGCCCCGGCATAAAGCACATTCTTGGTCGGCCCCGGAAATACCGCGGCCTGAGCGGCGGGCAGGAACAGGCCAAACAGCGATGGCCCGAGGATCACACCCGCGATCATTTCGCCGACAACCTGCGGCTGCCCCAGAAATTTCTGGCCGAGCTTGCCGACAACGCGGCACATGATGAGGATGATCGCAAGCTGCAGAAAGAAATGGACGCTGAAATCACCCGGCGCGAAACTATTTGCCGCCGCCGCGACGGCGGGACCGTGCGGATCAAGGGCACCGGTCAGGGCGTCGATAGCGCTCTGAAACAGTTCCTGCACGAAATACCAGCCCCCATAAAATCGTATCGAAAATCAACAGAGCGTTGGCACCGGCTATGGTGACCCCTACGGGAATCGAACCCGTGTTTCAGCCGTGAAAGGGCCGCGTCCTAACCGCTAGACGAAGGGGCCGCTGCGAAGCGAGTTGCGCGCATAGGCGAGGGTTTCGGGATGGTCAAGATCAGACTCGGTCTAGTCAACCCGCAGGATCGCTTGTCGATCCGGTCAATCACACCACGCGGCATCATCGAGGTGCATTTCCGCCGCTGGCCGCGTGCCCCAATCGTCGATCTTGGCGCGGCCCGCGACCCACAGCCGCCGGTCTCGCGGCGCGCCGAGAAGCGCTTGCCCCAGCGCGGTGTCGGCGCTGCGAAATGCCACTGTTTT
Source organism: Sphingomonas sp. (assembly GCA_043756805.1). Lineage (GTDB taxonomy): Bacteria > Pseudomonadota > Alphaproteobacteria > Sphingomonadales > Sphingomonadaceae > Sphingomonas_O. The sequence goes on along the minus strand of JAYUQI010000247.1, from coordinate 1,862 downwards.
CAAGGAACGCCCGTCATCGCCCACCATGACGGCGCGGACGTGACCACCACTGCCGACGATGTCGGCCTTGATCACGCGCATCGGCCCGGCGGCAATGCGGGGCGCGGGCCAGCCCATGCCATAGGGTCCGCCAGCCTCCAGCGCCTCGACCAAGCCGGGCGTCACCCCACCGCAGGCAACAACGGCGTCGATCAGCAAGGCACGGTCATGTCCGGCGCGGGCAACGTCACCCGCGAGCCGCTCGTCAATGAAATCGGCGAACGCCTCTACTTTGTCCGCTGCAATCGTCAGGCCCGCCGCCATCGCATGGCCGCCCCCCGCAACCAGCAAGCCCATATCCTTCGCGGCCAGCACCGCCGCGCCCAGATCAACCCCCGAAACCGACCGGCCCGATCCCTTGCCGACACCCTGCTCGTCGATGGCGATAACAATCGCGGGCTTGCCGAGTTTTTCCTTCAGCCGCCCCGCCACGATGCCGATCACGCCGGGATGCCATCCCTGCCCCGCAACAACTGCAACAGCACGATTACCCTTGCCGATCGATGCTGCCTCAGCCTCGGCTTGCACCCCGGTTTCGATCGCGCGCCGTTCTTCGTTCAGCCGGTCGAGTTCCTCGGCAATATCCTGTGCTTCGGCCGCGTCCTCGGTCGTCAGCAGCCGGACACCGAGATCGGACTTGCCGACACGCCCGCCGGCATTGATCCGCGGTCCCAGTGCAAAACCAAGATCCGAACAAATCGGCGCGCGCTTCAGCCTTGACGCCACGAGCAAGGCATTCAGCCCGGTATTGCGTCCCACCGCCATAACCTTCAGCCCCTGCGCGACAAACGCACGGTTCAGGCCGCGCAGGCTGGCGACATCGGCGACGGTGCCCAGCGCAACAATGTCGAGCAGGTCCATCAGCTTTGGCTCAGGCCGCACCGCAAAAAACCCGCGTGTCCGCAGCGTTCGCACCAATGCCGCTGCCAGCAGAAACGCGACGCCAACGGCCGCCAGATGCCCATGCTCTGCTGCGTCCGCCGCCTCGTCAAGCCGGTTGGGGTTCACCAGCGCAAACGCTTCGGGCAGTGCAACCGCGCACTGGTGATGATCGACCACGATCACGTCCACCCCAGCGGTCTTTGCCATCGCCAGCGCCTCGAACGCTTGCGCACCGCAATCGACCGTGACGATCAGCGAAGCCCCGCTCTCGGCAATGCGGACAAGCGCTTCGCCCGACGGACCATAGCCTTCCATCAGCCGGTCGGGGATATAGGCTTTTGGTGACAGCCCAAGCGACCGCAACACCCGGATCAGAAGCGCCGCCGATGTTGCGCCATCGACATCATAATCGCCGAACACCGTCACGGCTTCGCCGCCGAACACAGCCGCCGCGAGCCGTTCTGCTGCGCGGTCCATATCCTGAAAAACCGACGGATCGGGCATGAACGCACGGATCGTCGGGTCACGATACGCCTCGACAGCATCCGCCGGGCACCCGCGCGCAAGCAAAAGCTGCGTCACCAGATCATCGCAATCGCCATCGCCATGCCGCCAGCGCCACGACTGGCCCGTGATCGATGCCGTAATATTGAGTGGGGTCATGACCGCTGCTCTACTGCGAATGCCGCCGACAGCAATGATTAACCACGCTTGCGGTTCGTTAACGATTTTGCCCGAGGTATCGGCGCGGGACCGCAATGACCATGTTAATCAAATAACCAGCGAGCGCCAGTTTCCCTCGCCCCGTCGCAGTTTTTCATATTGATCAGAGGCTTGCGGAACGAACGAAAAATTAAGGCGTTCGGGTGTTACGTCGTCAAACAACCAAAATACGGAACCGAGGGAGCATCTATGCAGGGGGCTGACTTTGCGGCAACCGA
>JAYUQI010000246.1:0-2780 GCA_043756805.1 Sphingomonas sp. | reverse complement strand
GCCCAGACAGCAGCCCCTGCCAACCCGACCGCTGCCGACGCCGATGCGTTTGTTGCGCAGGTCGAGAAGGAATACGCCGATTTCGGTGTCTATGGCGCGCAAGTCGCGTGGGTGAACAATACCTATATAACCGAGGATACCGATGCCTTGAGCGCGCGCGTCGGTACGCAGGGCACCGAAATGGGCGTGCGCTTTGCCAAGCAAGCGGCGCTTTTCGCCAAGGCGCCGGGGCTGTCGTATGACACGAAACGCAAGCTCGATTTCCTGCGCAATGGGCTGACATTGCCTGCGCCATCGACAGCGGGCGCGGCGGCGGAATTGAACGTCATCGCGACGCGGCTGAACTCGTCCTATGGCAAAGGCAAGGGGACACTGAAGGGCGTCGAGACCAATGGCTCGGACATCGAAGCGGCCATGGGCACGAACCGCAATCCGGCCGAACTCGCCGAGATGTGGACGAGCTGGCACACCAATGTCGGCAAGCCGATGAAGGCCGATTATGCGCGCATGGTCGAGATCGCCAATCAGGGCGCGCGCGAGCTTGGCTATGCCGACACGGGCGCGATGTGGCGTTCAGGCTATGACATGGATCCCGATGCCTTTGCAGCGCTGACCGACAAGATGTGGGGTGAAGTAAAGCCGCTTTATGATGCGTTGCATTGCTACACGCGCGGCAAGTTGAACGCGAAATATGGCGATGCCGTGCAAAAAGCCACCGGGCCAATCCGCGCTGATTTGCTCGGCAATATGTGGGCTCAGGAATGGGGCGATATCTATGACGTTGTGGCGCCGGCTGGTGCGGGCGATATCGACTATGAAATCGGCGATTTGTTAAAGGCCAAGGGTTTTGTCGAAACCGATCCCAAGGAAACCGACCCCGCCAAGCGCGGCAAATGGGAGAAGGAAATCTTCAAGATCGGCGAGGGGTTTTTCTCCTCGCTTGGCTTTAACGCGCTGCCCAAGACGTTCTGGGAGCGCACACAGTTCATCAAACCGCTCGACCGCGACGTGATATGCCATGCCAGTGCGTGGAACCTCGATTCGAAGGATGATCTGCGCGTCAAGATGTGCACCAAGATCAACAGCGGTGACTTTGTAACGGTGCATCACGAGCTGGGGCATAATTATTATCAGCGTGCCTACAAGGCAAAGACAGTCCTGTATCAGAATGGTGCGAATGACGGCTTTCATGAAGCGATCGGCGATACCGTCGCCCTGAGCATCACGCCGCAATATCTGGTGCAGATCGGCTTGCTGGGCGCGGACAAGGTGCCCAGTGCGGACAAGGACATTGGGCTGCTTCTGCGTCAGGCGATGGACAAGGTGGCGTTCCTGCCATTTGGCCTGCTGGTCGACAAATGGCGCTGGCAGGTCTTTTCCGGCAAGCTGACGCCGGCAACCTACAATAAAGGGTGGACCGATCTGCGCCTGCAATATCAGGGGATTACGCCCCCCGGGGTGCGCGACGAGGCCAATTTCGATCCGGGTGCGAAGTACCATATTCCAGGCAACACGCCCTACACGCGCTATTTCCTCGCAAGACTGCTTCAGTTCCAGTTCTACGAAGCCGCGTGCAAGCAGGCGGGATGGAAAGGGCCGCTGCATCGCTGTTCGTTCTATGGCAACAAGGACGTCGGCAAACGCTTCAACGCGATGCTCGAAATGGGTGCGTCAAAGCCGTGGCCCGATGCGCTTCAGGCCTTCACCGGCAGCCGCGAGATGAGCGGCAAAGCCATGGTCGCTTATTTCAAGCCGCTGATGACGTGGCTCGGCAAGCAAAATGCGGGGAAGCAATGCGGGTGGTAGTGCCGTACTTGTATTACTAGGTATTACCAAGTAATTTTATTAAATGGCAACCACATCGTTGAAAATTGATGACGAGATGCGCGGTCGTGTGGCGCGGCTGGCGGGGGAGCGTCGGCGGTCACCGCATTGGGTGATGCTCGAGGCCATCGCTGAATATGTCGAGCGTGAAGAGCGGCGATCCGAATTCTTGCGTGCGGGCGATGCGGCGTGGGCGCATTATGAGGCGACGGGGCTGCACCTGACGGGCGGCGAAGTCGATGATTGGATGAAGCGCATCGAAGCGGGCGAAGACGCGGTTCTGCCCGAATGTCACGGCTGATCTGGTCGGCACCTGCGGTTGTTGATCTGGGGCGGCTTTATCATTTTCTCGCCAAGTCCGATGTCGATGCTGCGCGGAAAGCGATTTCGGCAATCCGGTCGGGCACGAATATCTTGACAGATCATCCGCAGATCGGACGCCCGGCGCTCGATTGGCGCGGTGGCTATCGTGAATGGCCAATCCGCTATGGCGCGGCGGGTTATGTGATCCTCTATCGCCTCGTCGATAACGACATTGTCGTTCTGGCGATCCGACACATGCGCGAAGCGGGGTTCCGGCGAAACGACTGATCGCGCCGTTGCGCTCGGCAAGCGAGCGCCCCATATAACTCCAATGAGCATATCCTACCCCGTTCTCCCGCTGCGCGACATTGTCGTGTTTCCCCAGATGATCGTGCCGCTGTTCGTTGGCCGTGATAAGTCCGTGTCGGCGCTTGAGGCCGCGATGGCCGCCGACAAGGAGATTTTCCTTGTCGCACAGCTGGACCCGGCCAATGACGATCCGGGTCGCGATGATCTTTACGATCTGGGTGTGATCGCGACCGTGATGCAACTGCTGAAGTTGCCCGACGGCACTGTGCGCGTACTGGTCGAGGGGCAGCGCCGGGCGACGCTTTCCGCTCTGTCGCATGATGGCGACCATCTGATGGCGACAG
>JAYUQI010000245.1:0-7416 GCA_043756805.1 Sphingomonas sp. | reverse complement strand
CAGCGGCTTGACGACCGTCTGGTCAAGGAGCGCGCCCGGTGACCGAAAGCTGGATCCTTACTTTGCCCTGCACGCGCGCCGAGGCGGAAACCGTTCAGGATGCCGAGATCGAAAACGCGGTTCTGACCGTGTGCGAGCCGGATCCGGACCAGCCCGACCGCTGGCAACTCGATGCCTATTTCGAGGGCAAGCCGTCACGCGACCTGCTCAAGATAATCGCGCGTCTGGTGCCCAGTGCGCGCGCGAAGGAGCCGCGCGCCAGGCCGTTGCCGCCCGAAGACTGGGTAACGATGAGCCAGGCGGGGCTCGAGCCGCTGCGCGCGGGCCGTTTTTACGTGCGGACGCCCGATCATCCGCCGGTCGCAGGGACAGTCGATTTCGTGATCCCGGCGGGGCTGGCGTTTGGCACCGGGCAGCATGCGACGACCTATGGCTGCCTTGTCGCGCTCGATGCGCTGAAGCGACAGGGCAAGGTTTACCGCAACATCATCGATGTCGGGACGGGCACGGGGTTGCTCGCCTTTGCGGCGATGCGGTTGTGGCCGGTAGCGCGGGCAAGTGCTTCGGACATTGACCCGATTTCGATTGATGTCGTGCGCGAAAATGCGGCGCTGAACGGGGTGCGGGGGTTGCAACTGGTGGTCGCCGACGGGCTGGCACACCGTGATCTGGTGGCGCGCGCGCCCTATGATCTGGTGATTGCCAATATTCTCGCGCAGCCGCTGATCGATATGGCCGCGATGATCGCCGCGAGCGTGGCGCGGGGCGGAACGCTCATGCTTGCGGGCTTGCTCGATACGCAAGCGGCGGCGGTGGCGCGGGCCTATAAGCGACAGGGGATGCGGCTGATCTCGCAAGGGCCGGGCGAGTGGCCGGTGCTGGTCATGCGGTCGCGTTAAGCGTCGATTTATGCGACGGTGTGCTCCGGACTTGATCCGGAGCCTTGCGTGACTTGCTATGCACTCAAATCGCAGGGCTCCGGGTCAGGCCCGGAGCACACGGCACCCAAAGCGCTAATCCGCGAAGAGCAAAACCGGCGTCTCAAGATAGCGTTTCAATTCCTGCACGAAACTCGCCGCATCATGGCCGTCGACGACGCGGTGGTCGCAGCTGATCGACAGGTTCATCAGCTTGGCGCGGATGATGTCGTCACCACGGAAAACCGGGCGCTCGACGATCTTGTTGGGGCCGATGATCGCGACTTCGGGGCGGTTGATGACCGGCGTCGTCGCGATTCCACCAAGAGCCCCGAGCGATGTGATCGTCAGCGTGCTGCCCGACAGCTCTTCGGACTTGGCCTTGCCCGTCCGCGCGGCCTCGGCAAGGCGGGTGATTTCGCGCGCCAATTGCCACACGTTCATGGCGCTCGCATCGCGGATAACGGGGACCATAAGGCCCGCATCGGTCTGCGTCGCCATGCCGAGGTGGACCGCGCCGTAGCGGGTAACGATGCCCGCCTCGTCGTCATAACGCGCGTTGATCATCGGGAACGCAGGGATGGCTTTGCAGATCGCGACGATCATCATGGGGAGCAAAGTCAACTTAGGCCGGTCACCCCGATTGGCGTTCAGGTCACCACGCATGTCTTCGAGCTCGGTGACGTCGATTTCATCGACATACGTGAAATGCGGGATCGCACGTTTTGATGCCGCCATATTTTCGGCGATGCGGCGGCGCATGCCGATGACTTTGATCGCTTCGTCGGCGCGCGGTTTGGTGACGGGAGCGTAGCCCTGGCCGGCGTTGTACCGGAGGTAGGCATCGAGATCGGCGTGGCGCAGGCGACCGTCTTCGGAGGGTTTGATGCGTGCGAGGTCGATGCCGAGATCGGCAGCGCGCGCGCGGAGGGCGGGGCTTGCCAGTATTTGTGCGCTGACCACCCCACCACCGACTTGGCTGAGCCTGTCGAAGCCCTGCCCTTCTTCCTTCAAAGGCGGTGAAGGTGAGGGCAGCCCTTCGACAGGCTCAGGGTGAACGGCAATTGTTTCGACAGCGCGCGCGATCTGGACCGGTTCGGCCGCTTCCATTTCCCCCTCAACCTCGATCACGGCCAGCGCCGAGCCGATGGGCACCATATCGCCGACCGCGCCCGCAAGCTCGACCACGACGCCCGAGACCGGCGATTCCATCTCGACCGTTGCCTTGTCGGTCATCATGTCGGCAATGCCGGCATCTTCTTCGATCCGGTCGCCGACCTTGACATGCCACGCGACGATTTCGGCTTCGGCAATGCCTTCGCCAATGTCGGGCAAGCGGAATGTGAAGCGGGCCATCGAGCTAGTCCTTCATGATTTTTTTGAGCGCGGTGCCAATGCGGATCGGCCCCGGAAAATAAGCCCATTCGAGGCTGTGCGGATACGGCGTGTCGAAGCCGGTGACGCGCTCGACGGGCGCTTCGAGGTGATAGAAGCAACGCTCCTGCACCAGCGCCGAGAGTTCCGCGCCGAAGCCGCCGGTGCGTGTCGCTTCATGGACGATCAGGCAACGGCCAGTCTTTTTGACCGACGCTTCGATGGTTTCGATGTCGAGCGGGACCAGCGTGCGCAGGTCGATGACTTCGGCGTCCACCCCCAAGTCTTCGACGGTCGCCCGGGCGACATGGACCATCGTGCCATAAGCGAGAATGGTCACTGCCGATCCTTCACGGACGATGGCGGCCTTGCCGAGCGGGATTGTATAATGGCCCTCGGGCACTTCGCTGGCGTCAAACTTGGCCCACGGTTGCACGGGGCGATCATAGTGGCCGTCGAAGGGGCCGTTATAGATGCGCTTGGGTTCGAAGAAGATTGTCGGGTCGTTATCGGCAATGCTCGCCAGCAAGAGCCCCTTCGCGTCATAGGGCGTCGAGGGGATGACGGTTTTCAGGCCCGAGACATGCGTGAAGATGCCTTCGGGGCTTTGCGAGTGTGTCTGCCCGCCGAAAATGCCACCGCCAAAAGGCGAACGCACCGTGATCGGCATCGGGAATTCGCCCGCCGAGCGATAGCGCAGCCGCGCGGCCTCGGACACAAGCTGGTCGAGCGCGGGATAGATATAATCGGCGAACTGGATTTCGGGGACGGGGCGCATGCCATAGGCGGCCATGCCAACTGCAACACCGATGATCCCGCATTCAGTGATCGGCGTATCGAACACGCGGGTCTTGCCGTGTTTTGCCTGCAAGCCCGCCGTCGCGCGGAAGACACCGCCGAAAAAGCCGACATCCTCGCCGAGCACAATGACATTCGGGTCGGCGGCCATCGCGACGTCCATCGCCGAATTGATGGCTTCGATCATGTTCATGCGGGTCATTATTGCACGGTCCTAAAAAGTGTCAGACACTTTTTGCCCGAAAACCTATCTGCCGTTCGCGCGCGATTGCCCGGCAAAAAGTGTCTGACACTTTTTCTGTCGAGTACCCTCATATCCCCTTATCCGCGCGTTCGGTGCGCATCTGGTCACGTTGTTCGACGAGGTGCCACGGCATTTCTTCGAAAATATCCTCGAACATCGTGTCGAACGGCTGGTGGAGACCGTGGCCGAGGACGCCGTTTTTCTCGGCTTCCTTCGCCGACGCTTTGACCAGTTCGGCAAGTTCGATGTCCTGCGCGGCGTGGCGGTCTTCGTCCCATTCGCCCAGACCGATGAGGTGCATTTTCAGGCGCGCGATCGGATCACCCAAGGGCCATGCCGCGCCTTCGTTCGCGCTGCGATATTGGCCGGGGTCGTCACTGGTCGAATGCCCCTCGGCGCGGAAAGTAAAATGCTCGATCAGTGTTGGTCCTTTGTTGGTTCGTGCACGCTCGGCGGCCCAGGCGGTCGCGGCATAGACCGCGAGCGGATCATTGCCGTCGATGCGCAGACCCGCCATGCCATAACCGACGGCGCGCGCGGCAAAGGTGGTTTCGTCGCCGCCCGCGAATCCGGCGAACGAAGAAATCGCCCATTGGTTGTTGACGACGTTCAGGATCACCGGCGCGCGGTAAACCGTGGCGAACATGCAGGCCGAATGGAAGTCGCCCTCTGCCGTCGATCCCTCGCCGCACCAGGTGGCTGCGATGCGGGTGTCGCCCTTGGCCGCCGATGCCATCGCCCAGCCGACAGCTTGCGGATATTGTGTCGCAAGGTTGCCGCTGATCGAGAAGAACGCGCCCTCGCGCGTCGAATACATGATCGGCAGCTGCCGCCCTTTCAACCGGTCGGCCTTGTTCGAATAAATCTGGTTCATCATGTCGACGAGGGACCAGCCGCGCGCGATCAATATGCCTTGCTGGCGATAGGACGGGAAACACATGTCGTCGCGTTGCAGCGCGAAGGTTGCCGCAACAGCCACCGCCTCCTCGCCGGTCGACTTCATGTAGAAACTGGTCTTGCCCTGTCGTTGCGCACGGAACATGCGTTCATCGAACGCGCGGGTCAGCGCCATCGCGCGGAGCAGCGCGCGCAGTGTGTCCGCATCGAGGCGCGGATTCCACGCGCCGACGGCTTTGCCCTCATCATCGAGCACACGCACCAGTCCATAAACCATGTCGCGCATACTGCTGGCATCTGCTGCACTATCGGGCCGCGGCGTGACGCCTGCCGCCAGCACTTCGATGTTCGAGAAATCGGCGGTGTCGCCGGGGCGATATTGCGGTTCCGGGATGTGGAGCGACAGCGGCGGCAGGTTGCTGCGTATCGGCGAATCAATGGGCATGGCGTCTCCTGCCGCGATCATGCCCGCGTTGTAATATTATTTCAAACATGGACCGCGCGGTCGCGGTGCGATACAAGCGGCCCATGGCCGATTTCACACCCCCCCGCGCTGCGGCGCCATTCACGCCCTATCGCTGGGACGATCCGTTCCTCCTTGATGCGCAGTTGACCGAAGAAGAGCGGATGATCCGCGACGCGGCAGAACAATATGCACAGGACAAGCTGCAACCGCGCATCCTGATGGCGAATCGCGAAGGCAAGTTTGACCGTGACATCATGTATGAGCTTGGTGCGCTCGGCTTCCTCGGCGCGACGATCAAAGGCTATGGCTGCGCCGGCATTTCCTATGTCGCTTATGGCCTGATGACCCGCGCCATCGAGCGCGTTGATTCGGGCTATCGCTCGGCATCGTCAGTGCAGTCGGGCTTGGCGATGGAAGCGATCTATGCTTACGGGACCGAGGAACAGCGCGAGCGCTTTTTGCCCGGCATGGCCAAAGGCGACATTCTGGGTTGCTTCGGGCTGACCGAGCCCGATGCGGGGTCCGATCCGGCAGGCATGAAGACGCGGGCGATTGCGGCCGATGGCGGATACCGGCTGTCGGGCAGCAAAATGTGGATCACCAATTCGCCGATTGCCGACTTTGCGGTTGTCTGGGGCAAGCTGGATGGACAGATTCGCGGGTTCATTGTCGAGCGCGGGATGGACGGCTTTTCGACGCCGGAGATTCACGGCAAGCTCTCGCTGCGCGCGTCGATCACCGGTGAGATTGTGTGCGACGATGTGTTCATCCCCGAAGAGAATCTCTTACCCGGCGGGCGCGGATTGGGCGGGCCGTTCGGTTGTCTCAATAAAGCACGTTACGGCATTGCCTGGGGCACGATGGGCGCGGCGGAAGATTGCTATCATCGCGCACGCAGCTATACGCTCGAGCGGCAGCAGTTTGGCCGACCACTTGCTGCTAACCAATTGATTCAATTGAAATTAGCTGACATGCAGACCGAAATTGCCTTGGGCTTGCAGGCAGCACTAGCGGTGGGTCGCAATATCGACGCGGGAACGTGGAGCCCCGAGCAGATCAGCCTGATCAAGCGCAACAATTGCGGCAAGGCGCTGACCATCGCGCGGATGGCGCGCGACATGCACGGCGGCAATGGCATTGCCGACGAATATCATGTCATCCGCCACATGATAAACCTCGAAACCGTGAACACCTATGAGGGGACGCATGACATCCATGCGCTGATCCTTGGCCGCGCGATTACGGGGATTCAGGCGTTTTCGGCGGTCAACGCGGCGTAACGGTAGCGCTGGTCAGAAATCCCAGCAGATGCCGCTGCGTTCCCAATCGCCGTATCGCGTTGGTTCGGGGCCATCCTTTGCCCCATGTTCGGTCTGCGGCGCAATCGGCGCAGGCTGCGGCACCGGCGGGCTTTTCGATAGATAGGCAGGTGCCTTGACGTGCGCCGGGCGGTCCTTGTTCATAGCTCGATTTGTCCTAAAGGGCGTCAATGATCAAATCGGGTGGCTATGGCGGCGGCGCAAGGCCTGACGCGAAACAAGTTGAGGGACAAATATCGGGTTTGCCCGCGCGACAAGCGGCGTTGCGCTTGCTCGACGCGGTTTTGCGGCAGGGGCAGACGCTCGACAATGCCGTCGCCAATGCAACGCGCGGGATTGCGGCGCATGAGGATCGTGCGCTCACGCTGGCGATTGCGAGCGAAGTGCTGCGCCACTTGCCCGATCTCGATGCGCTGATCGACACGGCGACTGCCAATCGCCTGCCCGACGATGCCAAGGCGCGGATGGTGCTGCGGATCGCGCTGGTTCAGGCGCTGATCTTGAAGACGCCGCCGCATGCCGCGATTGCAACCGCGCTGCCGATGGTGCTGGGCGGGCCGCGACGACTGGTGCACGGCGTGTTCGGGACGTTGATCCGGCAAGGCACATTGCTGCCCGAACTGCCGACGCTGCCTGCTGATGTGGCCGCGCGCTGGGCGATCTGGGGCGAAGCGGCTTTGGCGGATGCCGCGCTGGCCCTGGCCGAGCCGCCGCCGCTCTATGTGACCTTGCGTGATCCCGATGTCGATGGAGGATTGCAGGGCGAAATGCTTGCGCCCGGCCACCGCCGCCTGTCACGCGGCACCGCCATCACCGCGCTGCCGGGTTATGAGGACGGGACATGGTGGGTGCAGAATCTCGCCGCCTCGGTGCCCGCACGATTGCTGGGCGCGGGGCATGGGCGCACGGCGCTCGATCTCTGTGCCGCGCCGGGTGGCAAGACGATGCAGCTGGCGGCGCAAGGTTGGGCCGTTACGGCGGTTGATAATCATGCGGGGCGCTCGGCGCGGCTGCATGAAAATCTGGCGCGGACCAAGCTCAGCGCCGATGCTATCACCGCCGACATCATGACATGGGAGCCGCCCGCGCTGGTCGATGCCATCCTGCTCGACGCGCCGTGCACGGCGACGGGGACATTTGCGCGGCACCCCGATGTTCTCCATCGCATCGGCGCAAGCGACATTAGCGCGCTGTCGGCATTGCAGGGGCGGTTGCTGGCGCGCGCGATGGCATGGCTGAAGCTCGAGGGACGGTTGATCTATGCGACCTGCTCGCTGGAACGCGAGGAAGGCGAAGGCGTGATCGACGCGAGCGGATTCACGGTCGATCCGATCAGCGCTGACGAGCTTCCGGCGGGGCTGTTGCCCGACAAGAAGGGCCAGGTCCGCATCCTGCCAAAGC
>JAYUQI010000244.1:0-7459 GCA_043756805.1 Sphingomonas sp. | reverse complement strand
TGCAAGGATCAGGGCAAGAGCAGCAGCGGTTTTCATCATGAGCGTTCCAAAGCGGCGCGGGCGGTGGCGATGGCTTCCTTTACCCGAACTGGCGCGGTTCCGCCATGACTGATGCGGCTGGCAACCGAAGCATCCACCGTCAGCACGCCGTAAACGCCATTGGTGATGCGCGGATCAATGGCCGTCAGCGCGTCGAGCGGCAGGTCGGCAAGGCCGCACCCTTGCGCCTCGGCCAGCTTCACCGCACGCCCCGTGATATGATGCGCCTCGCGGAAAGGCACGTCAGCTTCGCGGACCAGCCAGTCGGCGAGATCGGTCGCGGTCGAAAAACCGCTTTCGGCCAGCGCACGCATCCGGTCGGTGCGAAAGGTCAGCGTCGCGATCATGCCCGTCATCGCGGAGAGGCACAGCCCAAGCAGGTCGAACACCTCGAACACGGGTTCCTTGTCGTCCTGCATATCCTTTGAATAAGCGAGCGGCAGGCCCTTCATCGTGACCATCAGGCTGGTCATGCAGCCCATGATCCGCCCCGAATGCCCGCGCACGAGTTCGGCGGCGTCAGGGTTGCGCTTTTGCGGCATGATCGAACTGCCCGTCGACCAGGCATCGGGAAGCGTGACAAAGCCGAACGGCTGCGACGCCCAGATCACGATTTCCTCTGCCAGCCGCGACAGGTGCAGCGCGCATTGCACCGCGGCTGTCAGATATTCGATGGCGAAATCGCGGTCGCTGACGCTGTCAAGCGAATTGGCGGTGGGGCCGTCAAAGCCGAGTGCCTGCGCCGTCATATCGCGGTCGATAGGGAAGCCTGTCCCGGCCAGCGCGGCACTGCCCAGCGGGCAGCGGTTCAGCCGCGCGCGCGCATCGGAAAAGCGGCTGCGGTCGCGCGCAAGCATCTCGACATAAGCCATCAGATGATGGCCGAGTGTCACGGGCTGCGCGCTTTGCAGATGGGTAAATCCCGGCATGACCGCCTCGGCATGCTCTTCGGCGCGGGTCAGCAGCGCGTCGGTCAGCGCAACCAGCCCCGCATCAGTCGCGTCAATCGCATCGCGCACCCACAGGCGGAAATCGGTCGCGACCTGATCGTTGCGCGACCGCGCGGTGTGCAAGCGCCCGGCTACGGGGCCGATCAACGCGGCGAGCTTTGCCTCGGTCGCCATGTGGATGTCTTCGAGCGCGACGTCATCGGGTACGCCGTTCGCCGCATAATCCGCAGCGACCGAAGCCAGACCGTCCGAAATCGCCTTCGCATCCGCTGCCGTCAGGATGCCCTGCGCGCCAAGCATTGCGACATGTGCCTGCGATCCGGCAATGTCCTGCCGCCACATCCGCTTGTCGAACGGCAGCGAGGCATTTATCGCGCGCATGACGGCGTCCGGCCCTTCGCCAAAGCGCCCGCCCCACATTGGATTGGAGTCTGTCTTGCGCGCGCTAATTGTCTTGATCCCCATCTTACTGCTTGCCGCCTGCGATAAGCAGCCAACGCCCGCGCCGCAACCCAAGGCTGTTGAGACGGCCCCAGAAGCGCCTCCTGAAGAGCCCGGCGCGCTCGACATTACGCAGCGGGGCACGGCGGCCCCTGCGACGGCCTTTATGGCCCCCGATGGCAAGCCGGTGACACTCGCGGCGTTCAAGGGCAAACTCGTCCTGGTCAATCTGTGGGCGACATGGTGCGGCCCGTGCGTTAAGGAAATGCCTTCGCTTGATCGCCTCGCCAAGCGCGGCGCGGGCAAGCTGGTGGTGTTGACCGTCAATCAGACCGACGACGCGGCGGCCATCGCCAAATGGTGGGTACCCCGCCAATTGAACAACCTCGCTGCCTATCGCGACGAAGACGGCAAGCTCGGCTTCGCTTTCGAAACCGGCGTGCTGCCGACGACGGTGCTTTATGACGCCGAGGGCAAGGAAGTGTGGCGGATCGTCGGCGGCATGGACTGGGACGGCCCGCGCGCAAATACGCTGCTGGCAGAGGTTCTGGGGTAGGAACGCCAAACACCAGCGGTTAGACCTGATGTCGGAGGCGATTTATGAGCGCGACGAGCAGTAACTTTCGCGCTGATATTCAAGGGCTGCGCGCGGTTGCTGTTGTTCCCATCGTTTTGTTGCATGCTGGCATCCAGACGCTGCCCGGTGGCTTTTTGGGTGTCGACGTCTTTTTTGTGATCTCCGGTTATTTGATTACGCGGATCATCACGAACGAGATAGCGCGCAACGATTTTACGTTTCTCGGCTTCTACAAGCGACGCGCCGTCCGGATATTTCCCGCTTTCATGGCGATGATCGTGATCACAACCGTGGCTGGCATGATCTTGATGATCCGTCCGATATTTGCCGTAAATACTGAATCGGCGGCATTCTCGACAGTTTTTCTCTCCAACATCTATTTTTGGCGAAACACCGACTATTTCAGTCCTTCGTCGCATATCTACATGTATCTGCACACATGGTCCTTGGCGGTCGAAGAGCAGTTTTACATTTTTTACCCGATGATGCTGGTTTTCTTGCATTGCTTTTTCAAGCATCGGGTTGGTCAAGCGGTGGTCGTGGCCGTGGTTGGCTCCTTCATCGTGTCGCTATTGTTTTATCATCATGCATCCGGTTGGGCTTTCTTCCTTTTGCCGTCGCGCGCGTGGCAATTGGGGCTGGGCGCGATGGTCGCGCTCAACCAGTTCCCTGTCGTCAGACAATCAAGCGCTCGTGCCGGACTGGCAGGCGCAGGACTGGCAATGATCGTTGCGAGCTTCATTTTCATTGATCAAAACTGGCAAATCCCCGCCCCTTGGGCACTTCCCGCATCGCTCGGCGCGGCTTTGCTGATTGCCTATGGGGACAAAGGCCCGACGGCTAGACTGCTTTCAGTGCCTCCGGTTGCTTGGGTTGGGACGATCTCCTACTCGCTTTATCTCTGGCATTGGCCGATTATTGTGCTCCACAATGTCGCAGTCGGTCATTCGAAAAGCGGATGGCAGATCGTTGCTCTCCTCACCGCTTCAGTCATCGCAGGCGCGACCAGCTACTACATCATCGAACAGCCGGTCATGCAACGACTGCGGCAACGGCCGGCAAAGCGTATCGTTTTCACGAGTGGCGGGTTGATCGCGGCGCTTGCGCTTACTGTTCTGGTCATCGGAAACATGCCCGAGAACTGGAGCACTTTTCCCCCAGACGCACGGCGGGTTGCGGGTTACTTCGACTATGCCAAGACGCCGCTGTCACGACAACAAACGCGGCTCGATGTCTGTTTTTCGAATCTCGGGGCCTTGCGCTATGATGAGGCGCTATGCACACGCCAAATGGCGGGAAAACTAACGCTGGCGCTTATCGGCGATAGCCATGCCGCGCAATATTATCTCGCTCTGCGCAAGCGATTTCCTGACCACAACATCATTCAGGTCACAGGTGCTGGTTGTTCACTGCTTTTGAATGTGAAGGGTGATGATCGCTGCAACAGCCTGAATCACCTGTTCTACAATCGTCTTGTTATAACTCGCCGTTTTGAACGGATTTATCTAGCGCACCGATGGCAGAAAAAAGATCTTCAGCCACTCCAACAGACGATTGCATTTCTAAAAGCCCGAAAAATGGCGGTTACGGTGATTGGGCCGGTCGCGCAATTCAGCGACAGCTTTCCGTTGCTTTTGGCAAATGCGATCAAAGCAAATGCGCCCGATGGCGTAGAAAAATATCGGCTTATTGCGCCCGCGGAAATCGACGGGCTAATGATCGCGCAGGTCGTAAAATGGGGTGCCGATTACTACTCGGTGCAGTCAGCTGAGTGTCCCGGGAGTGTTTGTCGATACCTTGCCCATGACGGCGTTCCCATTCACTTTGATTACGGACATGTCACGCAAAGTGGCGCCGAGTTTTTACTGGGTGGCTTGCCCTGGTAGGAACGCCCCTCAATCCCGCAACAGCTCGTTGATCGCCGTCTTCGCCCGTGTCTGCGCATCGACGCGTTTCACGATCACCGCGCACGACAGACTCGGGCCGGGCGAGCCGTCGGGGAGCGGTTTGCCCGGCAAAGCGCCTGGCACGACGACCGAATAGGCGGGCACGCGACCCACGAAAATTTCACCCGTCGCGCGATCGATGATCTTTGACGTGGACGATATGAACACGCCCATCGACAGGACGACGCCGCGTTCGACGTGAACGCCTTCGACGACTTCGCTGCGCGCGCCGATGAAGCAGTCGTCCTCGATGATGACCGGCCCCGCCTGCAACGGTTCAAGCACGCCGCCGATGCCGACGCCGCCTGACAGATGGACGTTCGCACCGATTTGCGCACAGCTGCCGACGGTCGCCCAGCTATCGACCATCGACCCTTCGCCGACGCGCGCGCCGATGTTGACGAAGCTTGGCATCAGGACGACATTTTTGGCGATATGCGCGCCGTGGCGGACGATGCTGCCGGGGACAGCGCGGAAGCCTGCGGCACGAAAGCGCGCTTCGTTCCAGTTCGCGAATTTGGAGGGCACTTTGTCCCACCAGTTGCTGCCGCCCGGGCCAGTCATGATGCTGTTGTCATTGAGGCGGAACGAGAGGAGCACGGCTTTTTTGAGCCACTGGTTGACCTGCCAGCCGTCGCTCACCGGCTCGGCCACGCGCGCGCTGCCGTCGTCAAGCATGCTCAGCGCACTGTTCACGGCGTCGCGGACGTCGCCGGTGGTTGCGGGGCTGATGGTATCGCGCGCGTCCCATGCGGCGTCGATTGTGGCGATAAGGCTCATGCAAATTCCCCTGTAATGTCGTGCAGCCAGTCGCTGAGATCGCTGATTTCAAAGTCAACATAGGAGGGGCAGGCTTCGCCGCCTGCCTGTTCCGACCCATTGTTGATCCACACGGTCGTCATGCCCAGCGCTTTGGCGGGCGCGAGATTACGGACCATATCCTCGACAAACAGCGCCGACGCGGGATTGATCGCCCAGCGGTCGCACATTGCGGCGTAGCTCGCGGGCGCAGGCTTGGGCACATAATCCATCGCGTGAATGTCGTGGATCGCTTCGAAACTGGTGCCAAGGCCAAGCCGGTCGAGCACCCGCTGCGCATAGGGCGCGTCGCCATTGGTGAAGACAAGCTTGCGTCCCGGCAGGCGCGCGATGCTGGCGACGAGCCGCGCATCGGCATCGACGCGGTCGAGCGCGATGTCGTGGACATAGTCGAGGAAATCGTGCGGATCGGTATCATGGTCGGCGATGAGGCCCGCGAGCGTCGTGCCATATTGGCGGAAATAGGCCTTTTGATGCCCATAGGCCTCGTCGGGCCCACAGTCCTTCAGCGTCGCGATATAGTCAGTCATCCGCGCATCGATCAGCGCGAACAAATTGGTCGCCGCCGGATAGAGCGTATTGTCGAGATCGAAAATCCATGCGTCGATATGTGTCAAAACCGGTGCCATGACGGTCCCTTACCGCAGCAATGCCCCGTCACAACATGTTAATCTTGGCACAAGCAATGCGTGCCTATATCCTTGAAAAATAGAGGGACGGAGCGACAAATGCAGCGACGGGGACTTTTGCTGGTAGGCTGCGCATTGCCGCTGATGATGCTCTCCGCTTGCGGCGGCAGCGATTCGGGTGTCGCCTCGACCCCGCCAGCGCCGTCCCCGGCGGTTGCTCCGCCTGCGCCGCCCTCGCCCCCACCGCCGACGGGAACGCTTTATGATACCGCCGAATATACACGCTCGAACGCGGCGGTTCAGGCGCAGGCGCTGGTTGCTTACCAAGCGGGCGCGACCGGGCGCGGGGTTACGGCTGCAGTCATTGATAGCGGCGTCGACCAGAACAGCCTCGAATTTGCGGGACGGATCAGCAGCTTGTCGGCTGATCTCGCTGGATCGCGCGGTATTCAGGATGAAGGCGGCCATGGCACTGCGGTTGCCGGGGTGTTGCTGGCGGCCAAGAATGACACGGGCACGCACGGCGTGGCGCTGGGGGCCACATTGCTTGTCGCGCGCACCGACACGCCGGGCACATGTGCAAACACGACGGGCCCCGATTCGGGATGCTCGCATGCCGACAATAATATCGCGCGCGGCGTCGATCTGGCCGTTACCGCCGGGGCGCGCGTGATCAACATGTCGCTGGGCGGATCGCCGGCAAATTCCACGCTGCGCGCAGCGATCGGGCGAGCGACGGCCGCTGGCGTCATCATTGTCATTTCGGCGGGGAACGATGGGGTCACCGATCCGGCCAGTGCGGTCAATCCCGATATGCTCGCGCAGATCGCGACTGATCCGGTTGCCCGTGGTCTCGTCCTGATTGCCGGTGCGACGGACTCCAACAAAGTGCTGGCCGATTTCTCGAACAAGGCGGGCAATGGTTCTGCCTTTTATCTGACCGCGCTGGGTGTCCGCGTGCAGGCCAATGACGAAACGGGCGCGGCGTTCCGGTGGAGCGGCACGTCATTTTCGGCCCCGGTGATTTCGGGGGCCGTCGCGCTATTGGCGCAGGCATTTCCAAATCTGACCGGTGCGCAGATTGTCGACTTGCTGTTGCGGACGACGACCGATCTGGGCGCAACCGGCATTGATGCTGTTTATGGACATGGCGAATTGAATATCGCCAAAGCCTTTGCGCCGCAGGGACAGACCTCGCTTGGCACATCGCGCATCGCGGTGTCGCTCAGCAACAACGGGACGTTATCCGCGCCAATGGGCGATGCCGGGCAGGGCAGCATGGCGACAACAATCCGCGACAGTTATGATCGCGCCTACATTGTCGATCTGTCGCCAACGCTGGCGCGGGCACCACGCGCGTTGCAGCTGACGCCCGCGCTTACCGATGCGCGGCGGCATCTGAATGCACGCGGCGGGGCGATGACGCTGGCGCTGTCGGTCGCCGAGCGGACGCCCGAACGGCTGCTGCTCGACAAGAACGAACGGGGCAACGCACGGGCGCTGGCGGCTTCCGTTTCTACGCGGATCGGGCGCGACACATCGCTGGCGCTGGGCTTTGCAACGGGCAGCGACGGGCTTGACCACAGCCTTTCGGCGCAATCTACGCCCGCGTTTCTGGTGGCGGGCAGCGGTCGCGGGATCGACAAGGCACCGCAGGGCGCCTTTGCGATCCGGCACAAGATCGGCGGCATCGGCGTGACGCTGGCGGCGGAAACCGGCGATATGCCGTTATGGGAACGCAACGATGCTGCACCGCGCGGCGGACGCACGCAGCGTTATGGCTATGGCGCGGTGACGATGGGTGCCGATGGCAACATCGGGCCGCTTTCGCTTGCGGGGCGTCTAACCCGGATGGTCGAGCGAGAGACCGTGCTTGGTGCGCGGTTTCTGGGCGGGCTGAGTGGTGACGGCGCGACAAGCTGGTTTGCCGGTGCGCGTGCCACGCTGGTGCCAGCCGAGCACTGGCGGCTGGGCGCGGAATATCGGCGCGGGTGGACGCTGATCCCCGCAGGAGCGGCGCGCGGCAATTCAATGCTTGCCACACAAGCGCTGGCAGTC
>JAYUQI010000243.1:0-2801 GCA_043756805.1 Sphingomonas sp. | reverse complement strand
TCGGCCAGTTTCGGGATCGAATGACGTGCTCATTTGCGGATAGTTCCCTGTTGTTGCCGCGCAGTCTTTACTGCTGCGCGTGCAAAGGCAAGTCTGCTTTTATAATGCGATTACGCTTGCTGGACCCGCAGTCCTGAGCATGTCGAAGGACGGTTCGCGCGTCTAACCGTCCTTCGACAAGCTCAGGACTGCGGCATCTAGGTTGTGATCTAGCTTATTTCTCAACCCCCTTCGCTTTGCCCCAGCTGCGCGCGGCGGTGTAGCCCAGATAGCCGGTGCCGAAGAGCGCCCACATCGGTTCGGGAATGCCGTTCAGATAGGCATTCATGCCGTCGGCGATCCCGCGTGCCATGTCGGGGCGGACGGCCGCGATGAGGCCCATCGGGATTGCCCACAGGATCATCGCATACATGACGTAAAGAAAGCTCGGGCGTGCGCGGCTGGTCCACGGGTCGGTGCTTTGTGCTTCGGCGACGATCGCGGTCATCTGTGTTTTGATCGCATCCATTTCCTGACTGCCCTGCAGTTTCAGCAATTCGAGCTTGGCCGCATCGCGGGCCTTGGGATCGGGAATTAGTTTGTCGATCAGGCCAGCAACCGGGCTGATCAGTGCGTCGAGGATGGGCATGTTCGTCTCCAAAGGTTACAAAGGTTACACTATGACAGCCATAAAATTTAACCCAAACGGTTCGCGAGCCAGCCATAGAGGAATGCTTCATTAGCGGGACGGCGTTCGGCGAGGTCGAGGTAACGTTCGCCCTGCAACGCCTCGAGCGCTTTCATCAGCACAGCCTCGCCATGCGGCGCGCGCTTTTTGAGAAACGTCGTCAGCGCAGCGATCGTGGCATCATCGACACGGACGCCGGGGGCGATGTCGGCATAATCCGACGCACCGCGGTTGAGCGCATTCAAGGCGCGATGGAGGAACGATGCGGCGACACCCGGCCCCATGTTGACACCTGTATCGAAAAGTTCGGTTGCGGTTTTCGCTGAAATATCACCGATACGGTCAAATCCTGGGCGGATCCAGTAGATGCGTCGGTAAAGCGCCACAGCATCCTCGCGCGGGAAGGCGCGCATGTCGCCGCGATAGCCATGCGCACGGGCCACGGCTTCGGTAATGCCCCATCGCGTTGCGCCGCCGCGATCCGCCGGGTGGTTCGAATAGCCGCCCTCGCGGCCGATCACGTCGTCGATAAGCTGGGTCACATCCATGTTACTGCTCCTGTTGCGACTCACATTATAACCTATCTGGTTTTGTGTAGGACAGAGGCATATTTCAGGGGTGCGTCACCGCTGCGGGCGCACTATCTTTGCCACATCCCAAGCAAGGAGCATGACATGGCCGACGCCCCCGACCCTGCGAACAACCAGCCACCGGGCTATGTCCCGCCCCAGGTCTGGACATGGGATGCGGCCAATGGCGGGCAGTTTGCGAACATCAACCGCCCCACCTCCGGCGCGACGCATGACAAGGTGCTGCCCGTCGGCAAGCATCCGTTTCAACTGTATTCGATGGGCACGCCCAACGGCGTCAAAGTCACGATCATGCTCGAAGAGCTGCTCGCGCTCGGCCATGCGGGGGCCGACTATGACGCGTGGCTGATCAAGATCGGCGATGGGGACCAGTTCGGCAGTGGCTTTGTCGCGATCAATCCGAATTCAAAAATCCCCGCGATGATCGATCATAGCGTCAACCCGCCGGTCCGCCTGTTCGAAAGCGGGTCGATGCTGGTTTACCTCGCCGAAAAATTCGGTGCGTTCCTGCCGACCGAGACGCACAAGCGCGCCGAGACGATGAACTGGCTGATGTGGCAAATGGGCAGCGCGCCGTTTGTCGGCGGCGGGTTCGGTCATTTCTTTGCGTATGCGCCGTTCAAGATGCAATATCCGATTGATCGCTATGCGATGGAGACCAAGCGGCAATTGCACGTCCTCGACACGCATCTGGCAACGAACAAATATATGGTCGGCGACGATTACACGATTGCCGATATGGCGATCTGGCCGTGGTATGGGTCGATCATGCGCGACGCCTATGCCGCGCAGGAATTTCTCGGCGTCGGCGACTATCCGAATCTCAGCCGCTGGGTCGATCTGGTCGGCGGGCGCGACGCGGTCAAACGCGGGCGGATGGTCAACCGCACTTTTGGCGACCCGGAAACGCAGCTTCGCGAGCGGCACGATGCGGCGGACTTTGACGTGAACCGCGAGGATATGGTGATTGCGCGGGGGGAGCGGGATTAGGGTTGCGCGTGAGAGGCATCGGCAAAGCCGCTGCTGACGTCAGACGGTGCTGAGGCACCGCTGGCCGCGCTTGTGTGAGGTCGATTTAACGGTGTTAAATCGCGCCCACACGGCGCGTTGGTCGGGACAGTCAATTCGACGATTTCGCCAAGGGCTGGAATGTTGGTGGCAAGGCTGGTGATGGGTAGATCATCGGCAATCAGCTTTGCGCAGGCGATTGAACCGCCATGCGCGACGACAACAATGCACGACGCGTCAGGAAGCCGCGCCAATGCGTGCTTGATGCGAGCGATCAATTCAAGTGTCGTTTCTCCGCCGCCCGGGCGAAAATGCTCCGGGTCGTCGATCATGCCATCCATTGCGTTGCCGATTGCGCGGTAGATGGCGTTCCAGGTCTGGCCATCCCAATCGCCAAAATCGCGCTCTCGCCATTGGCGGTCAGCAATATGATTTAGGCCAAGGTGCTTGGCCAGTGGTTCGGCAATGGCCCGAGTTCGCTTCATGTCGCTGTGGATGATGATGTCGGGTTTGAGTGCCGCGAGTTGAGCGATCAG
>JAYUQI010000242.1:0-7481 GCA_043756805.1 Sphingomonas sp. | reverse complement strand
GTCGCGGCGGGGGCGGCGTTCGGCCTGAAACATTGCGGCTATCACGCGCTCAACGCGCTGCGCATGGAAAAGGCCTATCGCCATTGGGGCCATGACATCACCGACGAGGATACGCCGCTGGAGGCCGGCCTTGGTTTTGCGGTGAAAATGGACAAGCCGGGCGGGTTTATCGGGCGCGAGGCTCTGGTCAAACAAAAGGAAGAGGGGCTGAAGCAACGCCTCGTGCAGTTCCTTTTGAAAGACCCAGCGCTGATGCTCTATCATAATGAACCGATCTGGCAGGGTGACCGGATCGCGGGTTACATCCGCTCGGGCATGTATGCTCATACGCTCGGCGCGGCGTGCGGGCTTGGTTATGTCGATGCAGCAGACGGCGGCGTGGTCGGGCCGATTGGTGCCGATGACTATGAAATCGAAATCGCGGGCGTCCGACATCGTGCCACTGCCTCGCTCAAACCGATGTTCGACCCCAGCAACGCCCGGATTAAAATCTGATGCCCGAAACGCAAACCGACATGATGGCCCGCCTCGCCGCAAACACGCGCGTTGGCTACAGCTTTGATCAGGAATTTTACGCCAGTGATGCGGTATTCAAAGCAGATATGGACCGCGTCATCAGTCAGAAGTGGCTGTTGGCCGGGCATGTGTCACGGATCCCGAACAAAGGCGATTACTTCCTGTTCAAGATCGGCGTCGAGCAGATCATCGTCATCCGCGAAAATGCCGACAGCGTCCGCGCGTTCTTCAACGTCTGCCGCCACCGGGGGTCGACAATCTGCCAGACCGACAGCGGCAATGCGCCGCGTTTGGTTTGTCCTTATCACGCCTGGACTTTTGGTCTTGATGGCCGGTTGATCGCCGCGCGGCTCATGCCCGAGGATTTCAACAAAGCGGACAACAGCCTGTTCGCTTGCCACATCCGCGTCTTCCACGGCCTCATCTTCATCAACATGAGCGAGGGCGAACCGGCGGATTTCGACGCGACTTTTGGCGATATGGGGGCCATCCTCGACTACCACGGCATTGCCAACGCGCGGATCGCACACGCGGGCAGTTACCCGACAACCGCCAACTGGAAACTGGTCGTCGAGAATTTCTTCGAATGCTATCACTGCGTCCCTTCGCATCCCGAATTCTGCTCGATGCACGCGGCGGACTCGATTGTGGCAGTCGGCGCGGGGCCGAGTTCGGGGCCAGCCAATGCCGTCGCCAGCTTTGCGCCCAAGCTCAAGGCGTGGGAAGACGACGCCGGTCGGCTCGGTCGCCCGGTCGGCACGATCGATGAACCCCCGACAAGCAGCCATTTGCGCCTATTGATGCAGCGGATGAATAAGCCCGGCTTTGCGGCGGAAACGCAGGATGGCGCCGCGCCTGCGCCGTTGATGGGCAAACGCACCAGCGCTGACGGCGGGCGGATGCATTTGAGTTTCAGCCCGTTCAGCCAGATCGTTGCCGACGATCATTTCGCAATCCTTTTCCTCTTCACGCCGCGCGGGGCGTTGGCCACGGACGTCGAAATGATATGGCTTGTGGATGGCCGCGCGACCGAGGCCGAGGTCGACATCGAAAAGATGATCTGGGGTTATCATGCCACCACGACGCAAGACAAAGTGATCACCGAGAATAATCAGGCGGGCATCATGTCGAGCCGCTATCGCCCGGGGCGCTATTCGGATCAGGAAGGCAGCGTGATCAAGTTTCAGCAATGGTATCTCGCGCAGTTCGGTCTGGCGCGGGCCGAGTGACGCGCGCCGCGCCTGCGTTTCAAAACCCGACGAACACCGTCGCCTCACTGACGGATTTGCGCTCGGACACCACGGCGTTGGCGGGAAAAGTCTCATCGGGCCAGCCCAGCGCGATACTTTTCATGATGACCTGATCATCGGCAATCCCGGCATGTTCACGAACCACTGGCGATTGCATGATGCCCTGGCTGTTGATGACTGCGCCAAGGCCGCGCGACCATGCCGCATTGACAAGCGCAGTTGCGACAGCACCGCAATCGAACGGCGTATCGTCGCTGCCGTCCAGCACTTTGTCATAGGTGATGATCACACAGACGGGGGCGTCGAACTGGCGGAACCCGCGCAGCACCCAGTCCTGCCGCCGGCCCTTGTCGTCACGTTCGATCCCCATTGCCGAAAACAATTGCTTGGCGACACCAATCTGGCGCTCGCGGTGCGGCCCGGCAAAGGCCTCACCAGTGCGGAATTCGCGCGATTGCGGCACACCTGCCACCATCCGCTCGGTATTGCCGGCGCGAATACGGTCAAGCGGCTCGCCCGTGATCACGTAGAAATTCCACGGCTGGGTATTCATCGATGATGGCGCGCGCATCGCCAGCCCGATGACTTCCTCGATCAGCGACCGGGGGACGGGATCGGGTTTATAGCCCCGGATGCTCCGGCGCCCGAGAACAACGTCGTCAAACTGCATGTGAGGTCCCTGACTTGGCAAGATCACACCATAGGTAGCGGTTTTTGCCGCCGTTGAAACCTGCGCTCAGTCAATCGTCTCGACCAGCGCCGCGATCCGCCCGACCATCTCATCTATATGCGCTTTTTCCAAAATCAATGGCGGTGAAAGCGCGATGATGTCGCCGGTCGCGCGGACCAGCAGTCCGTTGTCGAAGCATTTGTGGAACAGTTCCATTGCGCGCTTGCCCGGAGCGCCGGGGCGGGCTTCAAGCTCGATCCCCGCGACAATCCCCATAGTGCGGATGTCGATGATGTGGCGCTTGCCCTTCAAGCTGTGGACCGCATCTTCCCAATAGTTGTGCAGTTCGCCCGCGCGCTCGAACAGGTTTTCGGATTTATAGAGGTCGAGCGTCGCAAGCCCCGCGGCTGCAGCGAGCGGATGCCCCGAATAGGTATAGCCGTGGAACAGCTCGATCCCATCGGGTCCGCCTTCGACAACAGTGTCGTGGATCGTCCGGCTGACAGCGACGGCACCCATCGGCACGGCGGCGTTGGTCAGCCCTTTCGCCATGCAAATGAGATCGGGGGTTACGCCCAGTGTTCCCGCAGCCGTTGCGCCGCCAATCCGGCCAAACGCCGTAATGACTTCATCAAAGATCAGGACAATGCCGTGTTTCGTGCAAATCTCGCGCAGCTTTTCGAGATAGCCGATGGGCGGGATCAGCACGCCAGTGGATCCGGCCATCGGCTCGACAATGACAGCGGCGATGGTTTCCGCGCCATGCAGAGCGACAATCCGCTCGAGCTCTTCCGCAAGATGCCCGCCCCATGCCGGGCGACCACGGGTAAAGGCGTTGTGCGGCAGACTGTGGGTATGCGGCAGATGATCGACACCGGCCAGCAACGTGCCGAACTGCCGCCGGTTGTTGACGATACCGCCAACTGAAATTCCGCCAAAGCCAACCCCGTGATAACCGCGCTCGCGCCCGATCAGGCGAGTTCGCGTTCCTTCGCCACGCGCACGCTGATAGGCGAGGGCGATTTTTAGGGCCGTGTCGACCGATTCGGACCCCGAGTTGGTGAAAAATATCCGGTCGAGTCCCTCGGGCATCAAGGCGGCAAGCCGTGACGCCAGCTCGAAAACAAGCGGGTGGCCAACCTGAAAGGTCGGGCCGAAGTCCAGCTCGTGTGCCGTCTTGCAGATCGCCTCGACGATGGGCGCGCGGCAATGGCCGGCATTGACACACCATAGCCCAGCCGTGCCGTCGAGCAGCTGCCGACCATCGCTGCTGGTGTAATGCATGTCTTTAGCGCTGGTCAGCAGACGCGGCGTCGCCTTGAAGGCGCGGTTGGCGGTAAACGGCATCCACAGTGCCGCCAGCGGATCATTTTCGAGTCTCATCAACGCCGAATATGCGGCGCGCTACAGGATTTTCAGAATGAAAATCTTGTCGGGATTGGAAAATTTATTGGGGGCAATATGTGGCGGAACGCATAGCGCGATAATCTACCGGTCGATCAATAGTATTCAGCAACAATCGCGCCCATTATCGGTCTATGCGCTTAACCCTGACAGTCGAATTACCGCCGGACTCTGAATTTGCTTGATCCTGATATGCCCGCCCCGGAAACCCCCGCCCCGGAAACCACTGTGACGCTCGAGCGGATCGAGGAGCGGCTGCGCTGGCTGTCGTCATGGATAATCCACAATGCCAACCACTTGCGCGAAAGCCGCGACGGCGTGA
The DNA here is from genome assembly GCA_043756805.1 of Sphingomonas sp. Lineage (GTDB taxonomy): Bacteria > Pseudomonadota > Alphaproteobacteria > Sphingomonadales > Sphingomonadaceae > Sphingomonas_O. The sequence continues at coordinate 3,319 of JAYUQI010000242.1, read as the reverse complement.
AGGTTGGCGGGCATCAGGCGTCCTGCGCATCGATTACGGCGATCATGACCGCGCTCTATTTCCATGCGCTCCGCCCCAATGACAAGGTTGCCGTCAAGCCGCACGCCAGCCCGGTGCTCCACGCCATTCACTATCTGCTCGGGTCACAATCACTCGAACAATTGCAGGCGTATCGTGGCTTTGGCGGTGCGCAAAGTTATCCCAGCCGGACCAAAGACGTCATCCCGGTTGATTTCTCGACGGGCTCGGTCGGGCTTGGTGTTGCGATCACCGCCTTTGCCAGTCTGGTTCAGGATTATCTGATCGCGCACGGTTCGCTGGCCGAGAGCGATGCAGGGCGGATGATCGCGCTGATGGGCGATGCCGAACTCGATGAAGGCAATATCTACGAATGCCTGATCGAAGGCTATAAGCACGACATCCGCAATTGCTGGTGGATCGTCGATTATAACCGCCAGTCACTCGATGCAACGACGGCTGACCGCATGTTTCGCCGGTTCGATGACATTTTCGAAACCTGCGGATGGCGCGTTGTCACGCTCAAGCACGGCAAGTTGCAACAGGCCGCATTTGCCGAGCCCGGCGGTGAGCATTTGCGCGAATGGATCGATACCACGCCCAATGCCGAGTTTGCCGCGCTGACATACCAAGGCGGTGCTGCATGGCGCGCCCGGCTGATCGACGATATTGGCAAGCAAAAAGGCGTCAAGGCGCTGCTCGCGGCGCGCGATGACGACGCACTTGCGCGACTGATGACCAACCTCGGCGGCCATTGCATTGCGACGCTGTGCGAAGCGTTTGATGCAGCGACCGGTGAGACGCCGACGTTGTTCATCGCGTATACGGTCAAGGGTTACGGCCTGCCTTTTGCGGGTCACAAAGACAATCATTCGGGCCTGATGACGCCGACACAGATCGAGAGTTTTCGCGATCAGCTCGGTATTCGCAGCGGCGACGAATGGGCGCCTTGGGCGGGGCTGGGGGACAATATTGCACCAACCGTGCGCGCGCAGATCGAGGCCTGCACGATAGCCCGTCGTAAATCGGTTACCAGCGCGCCGACCTTTGACGTGCCGACAATTGCGACACCCGATGGCGATGCGCAATCGACACAGGCAGCATTCGGCAAAATCCTGCTAGAGATTGCCAAGTCGGACACTGACTTTGCCGACCGCATCGTGACAACATCACCCGACGTCACGGTGTCGACCAATCTCGGCGCGTGGGTGAACCAGCGCGGGCTTTTCCGGCGCAGCGAACTCGCCGATGTGTTTCGCGCTGCCAAGATTCCCTCGGCGCAAAAATGGGGCGGCAATGGCGCCGGCCAGCACGTTGAACTGGGTATTGCGGAGAATAACCTGTTCCTGAACCTCGCGGCATTTGGTTTGGCGGGTGCGCTATTTGGTGAACGGCTGCTACCGATCGGAACTGTCTATGACCCCTTCATCGCGCGCGGTCTCGATGCGCTTAACTATGCCTGTTATCAGGATGCGCGGTTCCTTCTGGTGGCGACACCGTCAGGTGTGACGCTTGGCGCAGAAGGCGGCGCGCACCAGTCAATCAATCCGCCGCTTATTGCCATGGGTCAGCCAGGCCTGCGGCATTACGAGCCTGCGTTTGCCGACGAGCTGGCGCTTCTGATGGCGGAGAGTTTCCGGCTGATGCAGGCAGACAAAGGCGAATCGGTTTATCTGCGCCTGACAACGCGCGTGATCGATCAGGCTGAGCGTGAAAATGATGACTGGCGCAAGGGTGCAATCGCGGGTGGATACTGGTTGCGCGAACCTGCGCCCGGTGCCGATGCCGCCATCGTATTTTCGGGCGCGATTGCACCCGAAGCCTTGGCCGCATGGGCAGCAATAGCCGAAGACTTGCCCGGCATCGGCCTGCTCAACGTCACGTCACCGACATTGCTTCATCGCGGATGGAGCGCAGCGCACCGCGCGCGCTGGACATTGGCCGGCGCGGATACCTCGCATATCGAACAATTGCTGGCGCCGCTTTCCCCCGACGCGCAGCTGGTCACAATTCTTGACGGTGCGCCTGCTGCGCTCAGTTGGATTGGTGGCGTCTGCGGCCACCGCGTCAGTCCGCTCGGCACCGAGCAGTTCGGCCAGACCGGCGACCTCCCCGATCTCTATCATCACCATCGCCTCGATAGTGCTGCGATTGTCGATGCCACCGCCGAACTCCTGCTGCGGCGTAACGGGATATAGTCATATCAATCTGGACGGCCCGCGCACCCGACACAATTGACTTGCGAGGTTGAGCCGAAAGCGGGGCACCCCGAATGGAGCGCCCCGCTTGATATTTACGAAGCGGCTTGCATGCTGTGCTTCAGATCGCGCATTTGATCATGCCCTTGCTTCACTGATGTATAGCAATCCGCGATGAGCGTTTTGACGGTCGGCGAGACATCTTCATCAGCCATCGCTTTTTCGTAACGCGCCTTGATTACATCTTCGCCGCGTTCGACCTCGTTGACGATGGCCTGCTCGTCTTTACCGGTCACGATTTCCTTTAGGCCCATAAAGGCCCGGTGCGCGCCGGCCAGCAACGACCCATCATCTTCGGGGTCACCACCCAAGCGGGCGACCTCCGACTTTAGCTTTTCGGCAACTGTGGCGCGCTCGTTCGCGCGCTCGTTGAACAACGATGCAAAGCGTCCCGCTTCGCTATCCTCGGCGGCTGCGCGATAGCCATCGACGCTGTCGATCGTCGTCTTGATGAGGCCGTTCAGTGTGCGAATGTCATAACTGGTATCGGTCATATTCACTTCCTCTGCTTTGCTGGTGAAGAGCCGAGGGGAACAAGATATTGGCCGGTTTGTGCCATCGCTACCGCACGAAAGCGACGAAATGTTCGGTTTGAATGTTTGGTCGATTTGCCACGCCGCGTTCACCGCTATTTTGATAGTGTGTCCGCGCCTCGGCCGTGCTTTCGCTTCTGCAGGAAACCACGAAACAGCCCCGCGCTTGTAACGGACTCAAACATTTCGTCCGGACTTTCCGGGTCGAGCACTTCATTTTCCGCGAGCCAGGCCTCGACCGCCGAAAGGTCAGGGGTTTCATAGCGACGCAGGCGTTGCGCGCGCCCGCTCAGTTCGTCGATCGCGCGTATCAAAGAGCCCGTTGAGTCGATTTTCGCGCCGACGCTTTCAGGCTCAACTCCCAGATGTTCGGCAATGAGGCCGTCACGTATCGCTCGTATTTTGCCCACCCGCATGTTGTTATCGCCATGCGAGCCATCGATGGTAATATCGCATTCGGTGTCGAGCCGCATCGAGCGGTTGTTCATGTTCGACGAGCCGACACGCAGG
>JAYUQI010000241.1:0-2809 GCA_043756805.1 Sphingomonas sp. | reverse complement strand
CGCGTCTGCCTGTCCGATGACCCGCTTGCCGATCACCGATTCCATTGCGAGCAGTTTCTCGCGCTCGCCTTCCATCATCCGTTCGACCGGAATCCCGGTCCAGCGCGCGACGATGCCCGCAATGTCGTTGGCAGTGACTTCCTCGCGGAGCATTGCGCCGGCGGCGGCTCCCTGTGCTTCGGCGAGCTGCTTTTCGATTGTGGGGATGGTGCCATATTGCAACTCGCCCGCTTTGCCGAGATCACCGGCGCGTTGGGCCTGATCGAGTTGCAACCGCGCCGCATCAAGCGCTTCCTTCAGCTTCGCTTCGGCGTGGATTTTCTCCTTCTCCGCCTGCCAGCGCGTTGTCAGCGCGGCGGATTGCTCCTCGAGATCGGCCTGATCCTTGCGGATCGTGGCCAGCCGGTCCTTCGACGCCGCATCAGTCTCTTTTTCAAGCGCGAGCGCTTCGATCTTCATCTGGATGATCCGCCGGTCGAGGCTTTCGATCTCTTCGGGTTTCGATTCGACTTCCATGCGCAGGCGCGATGCGGCTTCGTCCATCAGGTCGATGGCTTTGTCGGGCAGGAAACGGTCGGTGATGTAGCGGTGCGACAGCGCCGCCGCCGCAACAATCGCCGCGTCGGTGATCCTTACGCCGTGGTGCAGCTCATATTTTTCCTTGAGCCCGCGCAGGATCGACACGGTATCCTCGACTGTCGGTTCGCCAACGAACACCGGCTGGAACCGCCGCTGCAATGCCGCGTCTTTCTCGACATATTTGCGATATTCGTCGAGCGTCGTCGCGCCGATGCAATGCAGTTCGCCACGCGCCAAGGCGGGCTTGATCATGTTCGACGCATCCATTGCGCCGTCGGTTTTGCCCGCGCCGATCAGCGTGTGCATCTCGTCGATGAACAGGATGATCTGCCCCTCGGCACCGCGCACTTCGTCGAGCACGCCTTTGAGCCGTTCCTCGAATTCGCCGCGATACTTCGCCCCCGCGATCAGCGCTCCCATGTCGAGCGCCATCAAGTCGCGGCCCTTGATGCCATCGGGCACGTCGCCATTGGCAATGCGCAGCGCAAGTCCCTCGGCAATGGCGGTTTTGCCGACGCCGGGTTCGCCGATCAGCACCGGGTTGTTCTTGGTCCGCCGCGCGAGAATCTGGATTGTCCGGCGGATTTCCTCGTCGCGACCGATCACGGGGTCGAGCTTGCCGTCGCGTGCCGCCTGCGTCAGGTCGCGCGCATATTTCTTGAGCGCATCATAGCGGTCTTCGGCGCTCTGCGTGTCCGCTGTCCGTCCGCCGCGCAGCTCGTTGATCGCCGCGTTCAGCGCCTCGGCTTTGAGCCCCGCGCTGGCAAGCGCCTTGCCCGCCGCCGTTGTCGTCGCCAGCGTCAGCGCGAGGAGCAGCCGTTCGACCGTCACATAGGAATCGCCGGCCTTCTTCGCGACGGCTTCGGCCTGGTCGAGCATCCGCACAAGATCATTGTCGAGTCCGGGCGTTTGTTGCGCGCCGCCACCCGATACCGCCGCGTGCTTGCCAAGTGCCGCATCGGTTTCGCGCACTGCCACGCCCGCATCGCCGCCAGCCTTTTTGATCAACCCCGCCGCCATGCCTTCGCTGTCCTCGAGCAGTGCCTTCAGCAAATGCTCGGGCGCGATCCGCTGGTGCGACAGGCGGATGGCAACGGTCTGCGCCGACTGGAGAAATCCTTTGGCGCGGTCGGTAAAGAGTTCGAGGTTCATGGGATCCCTTTCGTAAGCAGGGATATGGTGTTGCCGATATGCAACACAAGCCCCGATCAACGCCGCAGCAGCACCTTCACATGCTTCTCGATCCGCTGCCAGTGCGCTTGCGTCCGGATTTCCCATGACGTGGCGGCAATTTGCGCGTGGACATAGTCAAGGGCGCGGTCGCCGTGGTCGTTAATAAGCGCCTGTGCTTTGGCGCGATTGCGCGCCTGCTGCTCGCGTTTCGGACGACTCTGAAAAAACATCGGTGGCTCCGGCTATGGTCGGTTTGCCTCCCCTAAAGGACGATTAGCCCGTTTCGTTCCGTGCGTCGATGCGGCCTGCGAAAAAATACGATGATATGTTGTAACTTCGCTCTTGTGGTGCCATAGGCTGTTTAACAGGAGTCGGGTTTGAACGCACAGATCGCCAGGAACGGAGTGATGGATCGCATCGCGATGACGGTGTCGGGGCTTTGCCTCGTCCATTGTCTGGCGACTGCGCTGTTGCTCGGGACATTGTCGACCGTCGGCGGGATGCTTGGCAGTCCGATTGTTCACGAAGTGGGTCTCGCGCTCGCGATCATTCTCGGCGTATTCGCGCTGGGTAATGGCATTGCCGAACATGGCCGTTTCCTGCCACCCTCGATCGGCGGCCTCGGCATTGGCGCGATGACAGCGGCGCTCACGCTGCCCCACGGCGGCTCGGAAATGGTGGCGACGATGCTCGGCGTGATCCTGCTGGCGACCGGCCATTTTCTCAATCGCTTGGCTTTGGTCTAACACGCGCCTACATCTGTGTGATGGGCGTTCACGATCACACTTTGCATCACGGCAGGCCGATGGCTGAAGCCGCGCAGTCGGCACTTGAAGGATCGGGCGAGCAATGGACGGCGATGCGCGCGTCGATTTATGCGGTCCTTTCGAAATTTGAAAAGCCGGCCAGTGCTTATGACATCGCCGAAGCGGTCTCGAAACATGAAGGCCGCCGCATCGCTGCCAACAGTGTCTATCGTATCCTTGATCTGTTCGTGTCGGCCAACATCGCGCGGCGCGTCGAAAGCGTGAATGCCTATGTCGCCAATACGCATCCC
>JAYUQI010000240.1:0-7491 GCA_043756805.1 Sphingomonas sp. | reverse complement strand
AAATTGGCACCCATATTGTCAAAGGGCAGTGGCCCTGAAGACTCAGGCGTGTTTTTGGTGACCACCCGAGTCTTGGTCCAAGTCCGCTTACCGGGAGGGGGTGTGTCGCCTGGGTGTTTGGTTTGTAACCAAGCGGGGTTACTAACAGCGCCACCACCAACAAGGGCAATCAGTGTTCCGATAACCGTAGCCACGGTGCTCACACCGCCGTCTTGTGCCCTAGCAGACGTTTGCTTTGCCAATGCTTGCGCACCCGCCGGAACCCAATGGCTTTTCGCTTCATGCGTGCCATCACCGTAAAGATGAACGTTGGTGATTGCAGTGACTTCGGGCCCTTCGTTCGGCTTGAACCGATAGGACAGGCGAATCTGGAGAGCCGCGCAGTCGCCGGGCTGATAAAGGACATCATCGTCGATAATCTCGCCCTGAACGTGTAAGCTCGCCTCACCATTCCAAACGCGACTGCTGCTGATACGGACATCACCGATCGAACGACCATCATATAGCCAATCAATGGCGATCGCCGCCCCTGTGACACCACCTGCTGCGTCCAGTGTCGGCCATTCGAACCGGATCGTTGGCGCGTCGGAAAAGGCACCGCCCGTCGCGGGCGCAATATTGCCGGGATGTTTGGGTCCATGGAAACTGTCAAAGTCGCACGTCACATTGCCCTGAACGCTCGATTCAGTCTCGATTGTTTTGCCGCCGATGGCGCGTGGAACGGCTGTTTCGGCAAGGCTTCGTGCCCGGGGTGGTGGCAATGGCTTGCGGGGGTTAGTGTTACTGCTGCGGCCTGCGCTCATCGCATAACCGACCGGTGTGCTGCCGCCGGTATTCGCCATCTGTCCGAAGGCCCCGCCGGCGTGCAGAATCTGCAAATTGACGGCAGAAAAATCGGTTGCGGCCTTTTCATATTCGGCAACGAAATCAGACCAGTGCATGATGTAACGGCTGCCAGTTGTATGCGTGTTGGCATAGCTGCCCGGTGATCCCGGCTGGCCGATGTCGCGGTCCCAGGGATCGGTAATACGGACAAATGTGTTGCTGCCGTCGCTGTAAATGCCGGTGACAACGATCGCATGAAGCCCGGGCACCGCAGCGCCGACCCATAATGGGCCATTGTTGGCGACAAGATAGTGAAAACCATCAACTGTGTAGCTTTGCGGCGATTCCGCTACGAGACCCATATCGCTAGCGAATTGACCGACTTGCGCTGGATCAAGCCCCGTGGCGGTAGTAAGACCTGCTCTTTCGGCAATAAAATTGATGTCGATGCTTTGCTGATCGCGCCAGCCGAGCACCATTGATGCGGCGGTTGCCCAGCAACTGACGTCTGTTGGCTGTGCAATCTGTTGCACCGCGTCCCAGTTTATCGTGAAACTTTCGTTTGAAAGGGTATTTGAAGTCAGCATCCGCTGCGCTTGTGGGCGACCAAAGCTCTGCGCATAGCCCGGTGGTGGCGCGGTCTGACCCGTATTTGGCGCGAGGGCATTGGGATTGCCCGAATGGAGGATTTGCCGGTTGGGCGGATCGCCGTTGATCGCTGATTCATATTGCGCGTGAAAATCCTCGTAGCGCATGATGTAGCGACTGCCCGTGCTGTGCGACGAAGCATATGCGCCGGGTGCGCCTGGCGTGCCGACGACGCGGTCCCACGGGTCGGCAATGCGGACAAAGGTATCCGTGCCATCCGAGTAGAGCCCGGTGACGATGATGGCGTGAAGCGAACCCGGCAATGCCTCGGCCACCCACAGCGGACCACTTGATTCCAGCAACGCGCGGAAACCTTCGACTGAGTAAGACACGGGCGGCTCGGCAACGAGGCCCATTTCGGTGCCAAAAGCGCTGACATCGCCGGGATCGAGCCCAGCACCGGTCGAACGGCTGCATATCTCGCCGACTGTTTCGGGCGTCAGACTAACCCTGTCGCGCCACCCCACGAGCATTGCGCCCGCGGCGGCCCAGCACGAGAAATCGCTCGGCTGCGGGATCAGCTCGACATCGTCCCAATTTACGGTCCAGCTGCCTGCAATGGTCAGGCCAACCGCTCTTTGTGCGTGTGCCAGACCAAGTGTCTCGTCTGCAACCGGTTGCGGCGCGCAGTAGCGGTTGGTGACGAGATCCATGAAATGATCCCAGTCCCAGGCGCCGTCGGGGCATGATGTATGGCTGGTTTTGGGGTCGGCCTCGCGGTGACCGATAATTGTCGTGCGATCCGGCGTCAGGCCATATTTGTCGCACAAATAGCTCACCAAAGCGGCGGACTCGCAATATTGTGTGTCTGTCGGGGGCAGATGGTCGAAATGCTGCATTGTGCCGTCGCGGCGTGGATAGTCAGCACCACCCACTTTGATGGCAACGTGTTCGATGCCAACGCTGCGCGAATTGACGCCCTTGGCATGCCATGCCGTATCGTCTTCGGACACAAACTGGACGATTTCCCCGTCCTGACCAACGAGATAATGGGCACTTGCCCGAGCGTCGGCCGCCGTAAACGTGTTTACGGTGCTGCTGGTTGTTGGTGCGTCGGTAATATGGATGACAATATGGTCAATCGTCTTGCCTGATCGACCGGACGTAAACGCAACAGACGGCGCAATTCTCGCAACACGATCATAATCGGCGGTGACCAACGCCATTGCGCGTGCTTGAGCCACAGGCTGTCCAGCCGATGGTTCGGTGTAGGCAGGCCCTTCGATACCAAGCGTTTCGGGATCGACGTCGGTTTCGAATGCACGCGCACGCAGCCTGTCGAAGGATTGAGCCGCTGGCGTTGACGCCTCGGGCATTGGCCCGAAGCCGTCGTCATAATGCGCTGGCGCGGCCGAGCCGTTGGGCGCCAAGTCTGTCGGGGCGACTTCGGGGGACGCCCCGTTACCAACCGGCGCCATGCCCGGCGCGGGGGCATCGCCTGCCCATTCGAGCTGTTCCTGGCTGGTGCGTTTGTAACCGGCGGCACGCTGCTGGCGATTGGGCAGGACGCGGACGCGCGACATGCTGCGTCCGCTCAAGCCCCGGATACTTACGTAGGGACTCGTTTCATTCGGCATGACCGCGACTTTCATCGGCCCACCACCGTCTGCGGTCGCGAGGCCGAAGTAGAGCTTCTCGTTGCCGATGAAACGCGCGAGCACTTCGGGCGGCACCGTGTAGCCCGCTTCGCTCCCCTGAAAGCGCACCCCGCCATTGCCGCGTGTCGAATAGAAATTGGCGGCGGTCCGGTCTTTCTTCCGATCCAATGTAAAAAGCGCGGGATCGATGGCAATGGCGACTTCGGCCTGTGATGGCCCGCCGTCGGCGCGTATCCTGAATCCGACCATCGGAAAGCGGTCAGTAACGTCGAGCCGGGTCGGGCGGATTTGTGCTGGCATGGTCTTACCTCTCGGTCGCAAAAGGGAAACGGGCTTCGGCGCGCGCCCGTTCGGCGCGGTGCTCGAAATCGGGGGGCGGGATCAGGACAGCATCAATCTCGGGGCCCGCGAGATCGGCAATCGCACCATGCTCCTCTTCAAAGCGGGTGATCGCTTGTGACAAGAGCTGGGCGAGCAGTTTTGCATGCACCGGCCCGGTGACGATCCGGCTGTGCATGGCAACCGCTTCGGCCTCGGGCTGGAACTGGCCGAAGTCGATCAGAAACTCGAAAGCATTGTGACCGACTTCAAAATAGTTGGTGTAGGCCGCCATGGGAACGGCAGGCCGGCTGGATTGTGAAGGCGCGGGGGACGTAACCATCGCAATACCGTCTGCAACGGTCATGCCAACGGTCTAAGCTGTTGAAAATGCGGCTTATCGATGTCAGGCGGACTGTCTCATGTGACACATTGCTGTGACGCATCGGCACGATTGTTACATATTGTCAGTGCTCGACGTATCGACGTGGTATTTCACCAGCTTGCGATAAAGCGTCATCCGTGACCAGTTCAGCGCCTTTGCCGCTTCGGCCTTGTTCCAGTTGGTTTGTTCAAGTGCGTTGATCAGCCGCGACCGCTCCGTGTCGGGCGTCGTGCGGCAATAGCGCCCGAACACAGCCTGAAACGCGGGCGGCAAATGCGCCAAGCCTACGCACCCTTCCGGAGGATCGATGAACACCGCCTCGATCAAATTGCGCAACTCGCGGACATTGCCGGGCCAGTCATGCGCCATCAGCGCCGACAGCAAATCGGGATCCGGTGGCTCGACGTGCATGTCATCGCGCGTGTTGAGCTCTGCAATGACCGACCGCGCAAGCAGCGCGACATCGCCCGGCCGGTCACGCAGCGGCGGAATAACCAGTCGGGCGACGTTCAGCCGGTAAAACAGATCGGCGCGAAACCGGTGCGCGGCCACTTCGCCTTCAAGCTCGCGGTTGGTCGCGGCGACCACGCGGATATCGATGCGTTGGCAGGGACTGCCACCGAGCGGGTGCACTTCCTGCGTTTCAAGAACGCGCAGCAGCCGCGCTTGTGCATAGAGGCTCATTTCGCCGATTTCATCGAGAAACAACGTGCCGCCGTCGGCTTCGACCAGCTTGCCGCGCTGTGCACCAATCGCGCCGGTGAATGCGCCGCGGGCGTGCCCGAACAATTCGGATTCGATCAATGTGTCTGGCAAAGCGCCGCAATTGACGACAACGAACGGCGCACGACATCGCGGGCTGAGCGCGTGTATCGCTTGCGCGACTCGCTCTTTGCCCGTGCCGGTTTCGCCGGTCACCAAAACGGTGGCGCGCGACTGCGCAACCTTTGGCAGATAGGCTTTCAGCCCGGCCATTGCCGGGCTCTCCCCCACGAGTCCGAAAGCTGATGATGAACGCCCCCCCGCCGCTAAGGTCTGGAGCGCCACGTATACGCCTTCCCTGCTGGACCCCGTGCGACCCCTTTTCGGGGACGGTGACCGAGCGATATTGATCGCGGATGTTTTCGCGACGCTATCGCTTCAATGTTTCTGGCAAACACAGGCACCGGAACGAGTCGTTTTGGTGCAATGTTCAAACGCTATGCCTGCGGATCGACCTGTGCAATCAAATAGACGGTAAACCCGGCGATTACTTAGGTATTTCGTCGCATTTCTTGCATATTGCCAATTTTAAGAGGCGCAACGCAGACTCTTGCCTCACATGTCGGGTCCGCGCACTATGATGCGTATGCGCTCGATACTCCTTGTTGTTTTGATGCTCGTCACAGCCTGTGCCGGGCCCGAAGCGCGGGTGCGTGTGGGGTTTGATGCCACGACGCTTACCAGTATTCAGGCAACCGGTTTTGCCGACCGTACCACCAAACGCCGCGTGACGGCCGATGATCCGGTGCGGGTTGCCAGCATCACGAAACTCGTCGTCGCGCTGGGCGTCATGCGGATGGTTGAGGCGGGGGCACTCGATCTGGATCGCGACGCCTCTGACTATCTCGGCTGGCGGCTCCGCAATCCGGGGTTTCCCGATGCCAAAGTGACGCTGCGCATGCTGCTGTCGCATACCGCCGGGGTGCGCGATGCCAATGATTATCGAGTGCCGCTCGGCAAGACGGTTCAATCCGCACTTGCCGATCCGAAAGCATGGGATGTCGCTCATTCGCCCGGCGCATATTTCGCTTATTCAAACCTCAATTTCCCGATCATCGGCAGTGCGATGGAGCGTGTTTCGGGCGAGCGCTTCGATGGTCTGATGCAGCGGCTCGTTCTCAAGCCATTGAACATTGATGCCTGCTACAACTGGCCGACATGCAGCAACGCAGCGGTGGCGCGCGCGGTCGTGCTCTATCATGCCGACGGCAGCGTGCGCGGGGATGACTTGCGCGGCAAACAACCCGATTGCCCGGTCTTTACCGAAAGTGGCTGCGACCTGACCAGCTATCGCCCCGGCGACAATGGCGCGCTCTTTTCGCCACAGGGCGGTTTGCGCATATCGGCGCGCGACCTTGCCAAAATCGGGCAGCTGTTTCTGACCGATGGCAGCGGCTTTCTGACGCCTGCCTCGATGTCGGCGCTTACGACGCCAGTCTGGACCTATGACGGCAGCAACGGCGACACCGAAAGCGGCTTTTTCTGCCGTTACGCGCTTGCCGTGCAGACTCTGTCCACACCGCATCCCGACTGTCGTGACGATCCGTTCGGGGACGGTCGCCAGCGTGTTGGCCATGCTGGCGAGGCTTATGGCCTGCGCTCGGGTTTATGGATCGACCGGGCGGCAGGGACGGGCGTTGCCTTCTTCGCGACCGCTGTCCCCGACGAGATCGCAAAGGGCAAAAATTCGTCATTCACCATTGTCGAGGAACAACTCGCGCGCGGACGCTAGAGTCGTTAGGGGCGGGGCATGCCCAAAATCCGAGCCGACCAGCGCCTTTTCGACCAGGGCCTTGCCGACAGCCGCACGCGTGCGCAGGCGCTGATCCTGTCGGGCAATGTCTTTCTTGGCGACCGGCGGATCGATAAAGCAGGGCAGCTCGTTCCCGATGATGCAGACATCACAGTGAAGGGCCGCGATCATCCGTGGGTTTCGCGCGGGGGCATCAAACTGGCGCACGGCCTGGCTCATTTTGGCTGGGACGTCAGCGGCGCCGTCGCGATGGACGTCGGATCGTCGACCGGCGGTTTTACCGAAGTGCTGCTGACCAATGGTGCCACGAAAGTCTATGCGGTCGATTCAGGCACCAACCAGCTGGCGTGGAAGCTGCGCCAGGACAGCCGCGTCATCGTGCATGAACAGACCAGTGCCCGCATCCTGAGCGCCGCGCATATCCCCGAACCCATCGATCTGATCGTGTGTGATGCCAGCTTCATCGGTCTGGCTAAGGTGCTTGAACGACCGCTTGCCTTTGCAACGCCGACCGCGCGCTTGCTGGCGCTCATCAAACCGCAATTCGAAGTGGGTCGCGATCAAGTGGGGAAGGGCGGTGTTGTGCGCGATCCCGCGCTTCACGCCTCTGCTTGTGCCGGTGTCGAAAACTGGGTCGCTGCGCAGGGCTGGCACGTCGACGGCATCGTCGAAAGCCCGATTACAGGCCCCGAGGGTAATGTCGAATTTCTGATTGCCGCGAATCGGGCCTGTGGCTGATAGGTCACAGCCAAGCATTTACCATAGCTTGACCTTGAATAGACGGCGTGTCAGCCAGTGAAAATGGGGCCAAAAACACGCATTATACTTGGCGCTGCTGTCGTTACGACGCATCCTGCCTATGCGCAAAAAACGGATAACAACGCTGTCACTGCGGCTGAGGATGCTTTTGGTAAAAGTGTCGGTGATCAATCCATCGGCATCTATAGCGATTCGAGCGTGCGCGGTTTTTCCCCCATCGTTGCGGGAAATGTCCGCATCGAAGGCTTGTATTTCGATCAGCAAGGCAATCTGAACAGCCGATTGGTAAGTGGATCGAGCGTCCGCGTCGGCATATCGGCGCAGGGCTATAATTTTCCGGCACCGACAGGCGTGATCGATTATGATCTTGCCAAGCCCGGCAACAAATTGCTGACGTCGGTACAATTAACGCAGGGTCCGTGGAAGGGTGTCTCGGGCGAGAT
>JAYUQI010000239.1:0-7516 GCA_043756805.1 Sphingomonas sp. | reverse complement strand
CGCTGATGAAGACCACGAAAGCGGTAAAGCCGTTTGACGTGGAAAAGAAATGGCATCTTATCGATGCCGACGGTCTGGTCGTTGGCCGTGTTGCCACGATTGTCGCCAATATCCTGCGCGGCAAGCACAAGCCGAGCTATACCCCGCACGTCGATTGCGGTGACAATGTCATCATCATCAATGCCGAAAAAGTGCGCTTTACCGGCAAGAAGATGACCGACAAAATCTATTACAAGCACACCGGCCACCCCGGCGGCATCAAGGAAACGACACCGGCAAAGATCCTCGACGGCAAGTTCCCCGAGCGCGTGCTCGAAAAAGCTGTCGAGCGGATGATTCCGCGTGGCCCGCTCGGTCGTGACCAGATGCGCGCGCTGCGCATCTACAAGGGCACTGAACATCCGCACACGGGGCAAACGCCTGAAGTGCTCGATATTGCGAGCATGAACCGCAAGAACAAGGTGGGCGCATAATGTCCGAAACATCAGATAACCGCCAGTCGCTTGCCGATCTGGCCGCGCTGACCGGCGCACCTGTACCTGTCGTTGCCGATGCGCCCGCCGCGCCGGTTTCCGAAAGCGAAGACCATATCGCGGCACCCGTTTCGAACGAGCCGGTTCGCGAGCCCATGCCGCTTCGCGAAGCGATCATCGATGCGCAGGGTCGTGCTTATGCCACCGGCCGTCGCAAGGATGCCGTGGCCCGCGTCTGGATCAAGCCCGGCAGCGGGAAGATCATCGTCAATGGCCGCGATCAGGAAATCTACTTCGCCCGTCCCACGCTGCGTCTCGTGATCAGCCAGGCGTTTGAAGTTGCCGACCGCGTCGGTGGGTATGACGTCGTGTGCACGGTCAAGGGCGGTGGCCTTTCGGGTCAGGCCGGTGCCGTCCGTCACGGTATCTCTCAGGCACTGACTCGCTTCGAGCCAATTCTTCGTGCGCCAGTCAAGGCCGCCGGGTTCCTGACCCGCGACAGCCGCGCCGTCGAACGCAAGAAATACGGCAAGGCAAAAGCGCGCAAGAGCTTCCAGTTCTCGAAGCGTTAAACCGCATCCATATCAGTTTTACAAATCGGCGGTTCCCCTGCGGGAGCCGCCGCTTTTTTTACTCGTGTTAACGATACGGATTTGGCGCTTGCTTCGCCTTGGAGTATGAATATCGATAAAGGGACTTTGCCGTGCTCAAGGACATTACCGATTCACAGAGCCGGGCGGCGATGGCCCAGCTTCTGGCAGAAAATGAAGGGCTCCGGGCCGCGCTCGACGGCATGCGTGCGCGCGTCGAAGAACTGGAACGCCTCGCCGACAGCGATACGCTTACCCCGCTGCCCAATCGCCGTTTTTTTGTCCGCGAAGTGGATCGCGTGTTGCGGCACGTCGCGCGCTATGGGACGCCCGCTGCGGTCATGTTTGTCGACGTCAACGCGCTGAAGGCAATCAACGACGCGCATGGCCATCAGGCAGGCGATGCCGCGCTGATCCATGTGGCCGCCATTCTGAAGCGCGAGCTGCGTGCGACCGACGTCGTGGCGCGAATCGGTGGCGATGAATTCGGGTTGCTGCTCGACCATCTCGATGAAGACCAAGCTGTCGCAAAGGCCGCATCGCTCGTTACTGTCCTTGCGGGAGAGCCACTCGATCTCGGGGCGCGGCGGCTGGCTGTCGGCCTGTCGATTGGCCTTACGATGATCCGCAAAGGCGATAATGTCGATGCGATTCTCGCGCGCGCCGATGCCGATATGTACGCGGCAAAGGCGGCTCAGCGTTCGCTGAGATAATAGCGCTCGCGCGCCGTCAGGTCGTCATTCAGGTCATAGACAATCGGCTGGCCGGTCGGGATTTCCAACCCCGTGATGTCGGCATCCGAAATGCCCGACAGATGCTTGACCAGCGCGCGCAATGAATTGCCATGCGCCGAAATGACAATGCGCTTACCGGCGCGCAGTTCGGGCGCAATCCGCGCTTCCCAATAGGGCAACACCCGCGCGATCGTATCTTTCAGGCTTTCGGTATTCGGAATGGCAATGCCGGCATAGCGGCGGTCGCCCGAGAGATCGAACGCGCTGCCCGGCTCCAGCGGCGGCGGTGGCGTATCGAAGCTGCGCCGCCAGATCTTGACCTGGTCATCGCCATGTTTCGCTGCGGTCTCGGCCTTGTCGAGGCCGGTCAGCCCGCCATAATGACGCTCGTTCAGCCGCCAGTCCTTTTCAACCGGGAGCCATAGCCGCCCCATCGCTTCGAGTGCCAGATTGAGCGTCTTGATCGCGCGCGATTGCAGCGAGGTGAAACACATGTCGAAGTCCATGCCCTTGGCCGCCAGCAATTCGCCCGCCGCGCGCGCTTCGCCCACGCCCTTGTCGGTCAGGTCGACGTCCCACCAGCCTGTAAAGCGGTTTTCAAGGTTCCAGGTCGATTGGCCGTGGCGGATCAGGACGAGCGTAGGCATAAGGCGGATCGGGCTCCTGTCGATTTTTGCCGCCTTTAGGGCTGTTCTGTTTGTAATGTAAGGTTGCTAAAGCGCAGCCATGATAAATCGACTTGTCGCTATCCTCTGCCTGTTGCTTGTGCCGTCGCCCGCCTTCGCTTGGTGGGAATATGGCCATTATACCGTTGCCGACGTGGCCATGCTGCAGGTCAAACCAGCAACGCGCGCGAAGATACGGGCGCTTCTGCGCAGTGGTGCCGCGCTCGATACACCCGAATGTTCTACGACAACGCTGGCGCTCGCCGCTTACTGGCCCGACTGTATCAAGCAGTATCGCGATCGCTACAGCTATGCGAACAGCTGGCATTACCAGAATGTTGACATCTGCAAGCCGTTCGACCTGAAAGAAGCGTGCAAGGATGGCAATTGCGTCTCCGCACAAATCACCCGCAATGCCAAGCTGCTGGCGGATTCGAAGCTCCCCAAGCGTGAGCGGCTGATGGCGCTTTCGTTTCTCGCGCATTTTGTTGGCGATTTGCACATGCCACTGCATGCAGGCGACAAGAGCGACCGCGGTGGCAATGATCTGAAAGCGGCTTACGGCCTGTTTGCCGGTGCGCGCACGAACCTGCACAGCGTCTGGGATGGCTATCTCGCCGAACGCGCGATTACGACGCCGCCTGCGGGGCCGAAGGGCTTATTGAAAGCCGTAAAACTCGGCATGGCCGACGGCAGCGTGACCGACTGGAGCCGCGAAAGCTGGACAGTGTCGCGCGATGTTGCCTATGCGACGGCTATCGGCGATCCATGCGGTCCCGTGCCCGCGCGGGCAATGCTTGACGATGCGAAGATCGCGGCGCTTGTTCCCACGGTGCGCGACCAGATTTTGCGGGGGGGGCTGCGGTTGGCGCGGTTGCTTGACGAATCGCTGAATTAGCGCTTCCTTCGTGCTTTCCAGTCCTTCAGTTCTTTGAGGTCACGGGCAACTTCGTCGACGTTGATGACTTCGGCGCGGGCCATGGCAAACCGCACGAACGCGAAAACCGCGACGAGTGACAGAGTGATATGCGCAATTGTCGCCCAAGGTTGGACGCGAACATAAAACTCGACTGTCATCGCCATGCCTATGAGCAAAAGCATAAACACAAGAGTTGATAGCCAACCCATTACGCCGCGCGGCGAAATATCGAACTTTCCTTTGCCGCGATACCATGTGAACCAGGGGTCATTCATGTCATCATCCTTTCTTTTGCGATGGTCGGCCCCGCTTGGGCATGTCGCTTACTGAAACCTTTATCCCACGCTTGCCCAGCGCTTCGCGCAGCAAACACTCGATCTGCGCATTCACACTGCGCAGATCGCCCGCTGCGGCGCGCTCGACCGCTGCGTGGAGCGCGGGGTCGAGGCGCAGCGGAAAGGCCCGTCGCTCGGTCATATTATTGGTAAAGCGAACCTGTGTTGACAATCGGCTGCGTGTCGCGCTCGCCGCACAGGACGACCATCAGGTTCGAAACCATTGCCGCGCGGCGTTCATCGTCGAGTTCGACGACTTTCTTTTCGGACAGCATCGTCAGCGCCATTTCGACCATGCCGACCGCCCCTTCAACCAGCGTCTTGCGCGCCGCAACCACGGCTTCGGCCTGTTGCCGCCTCAACATGGCCCCCGCAATTTCCTGCGCATAGGCAAGATGCGTGAAGCCACATTCGTCGACCGTGATCCCCGCAACGGCAAGCCGTGCCATCAGCTCGGTGCGCAGCTCGGCCCCGACCTGATCGTGGTTGCCGCGCAGGGTAATCTCCTGATGTTCGAAATCGTCATACGGATAACGTGATCCGATGGTGCGCACCGCGGCCTCGATCTGGACCATGACGAACGCCTTATAATCATCGACATCGAACAGCGCTTGCGCTGTGTCCGTCACCCGCCAGACGACTTGCGCTGCCATTTCGATCGGATTGCCGCGCAGGTCGTTCACCTTGATCTTGTCCGAAATCAGGTTGTTGGCGCGGGCCGAAATTTTCGCCTTGCCATACCAGGGGAGCACCCAGCGCAGCCCGGTCTTGCGGTCGGTGCCCTTGTAACTGCCGAACAATGTAATTGCGGCGGCCTGGTTGGGCTGGAGCATGTAAAAGCCGCTCAGGATCATCGTAAAGGAAATTGCCGCGATGATGACGAGAACGATGCCATCGGTTCCGATTGTTGTTCCGAAAATGCCAAGTGCAATCATACCGACGAGAACGAGCAGCATCACATAGCCCCCCGATGTCGACGCTACGCTTTCGCGACTGGCGTTAAGCGCATTGTTGTTCCCCGTATCGGACATAATACCCTCCATAAATATGATGTCATATTTATATCGGTTTTATAGCCAACGCAAGCGAATCCCTAGTGTAACTACTGTGTAACTTTTGGCGACCTATTGCACGGTGACCGTCACCGCGCGCCGGTTCTTTGCAAAAGCTTCTTCGTCTGACCCCGTCGCGTCAGGGCGTTCCTTGCCATAGCTGACCGTCGTAATCCGTGCAGTCGAAATGCCAAGTCCGACGAGCGCATTTTTGGTCGTATTGGCGCGACGTTCGCCCAGCGCCAGATTATACTCGCGGGTGCCGCGTTCGTCGGCATGTCCTTCGACCGTGATCCGCTTTTCGGCATATTTGCTCAGCCATGTTGCTTGCGATTGCAGTGTTGCCTGATCGGTGCCGTCAACGTCCGAACTGTCGGTGTCAAAGAAAATCCGGTCCGACGAAACCGTCGCGACAAAGTCTTCCTGACTGCCGGGGAGGACAGCGCCGCTGCTGGTATCCGTGGTTACCGGTCCTGTTGTATCCACCGGCGCGGGCGGCAGCTCCTTGGGTGGCTTTTTGGCGCAAGCACTGATTGCCAGGAAAGAGGCGGCAAGCATCAGAGTTGTTGTGGAACGCATCTTATGGTCCTTTCTTACGGGAGTAATGGGCCCCAGGTCGGGTCCGATCCGCCGACAGACGCAGGGATAGGCAGGCGGCGTTCATTCACACCCGTCAGATCGACTTGCCACAGCGCCGATTTGCCACCGCGGCCCTGGCTGGTGCGGAAAAACTGGATGACGCGGCCGTTGGGCGACCAGGTTGGCGCTTCGTCCTGCCAGCTGTTGGTCAGCAGCCGCTCGCCGCCGCCTGACGGGTTCATCACGCCGATGCGGAAATTGCCCGCAATCTTGGTGAAGGCAATCAGGTCACCACGCGGGGACCATTCGGGGGTGGCATGCCGCCCGCCGCCAAAGCTGATCCGCTGCTGGTTCGATCCATCGGCGTTCATCACGTAAAGCTGCTGCGAGCCCGAGCGGTCGCTTTCGAAGACGATCCGCTGGCCGTTTGGTGAAAAGCTTCCGCCGACATTGATGCCCGGCGCGTTGGTCAGGCGGCGCGGGGTGCCACCGGCCGCAGGCACGGCATAAATATCAGTATTGCCCGCAATCGCCATCGAATAGAGGATCGTCCGGCCATCGGGCGACCAGCGCGGGGCAAAAGCCGCAGACCCCCCTTCGGTCACCATCCGCTGCTTGCCGCTGCCGATGTCATAAACATAGATGCGCGGACGTTTCCCGGCATAGCTCAAATAGACGATCGATTTGTAATCGGGCGAAAAGCGCGGGGTCAGAACGATGTTCTGGCCATTGGTCAGAAAGCGGTGGTTGGCACCATCCGAATCCATGATCGCGAGGCGCTTGACACGGTTTTCCTTGGGACCGGTCTCGGCAATATAAGCAACACGGCTGTCGAAGAACGGACTTTCGCCTGACAGCCGGCCGTAGATCGCATCGGCACATTTATGCGCGGCCCGCCGCCAGTCGCGCGCGGCGATGACGAAGCCCTTGCGCGTCAGTTCGGATTTCAGCGCGACATCATAAAGATAGCAGCCGACAGTAAGTTGCCCGTCGCCATTAGCGCGGACGAACCCCTGCACCAACGCCGCGGCATTGCCCCATCGCTCAAATGCGGGCGCCGTGACTTCGGGAAAGCTGACGGCGCCGATGCCGCCGGGGCCGAGTGGTTTGAACAGGCCCGAGCCGCGCAAGTCCGACGCGATCACCTCGGCGACCTGCCGGCCCAGCGCTTCGGTCGATCCCGCTTCGGTCGTGACCATCTGCGGTGTAGGCATGACGGGGACAGCAATGACGACATCTGCTGTGGTCCCGCCGACAACATCGACTTCGATCGGGCTGCCCGATGGTGGCGGCGATGCAGGTGTTTGCGCGATTGACAAGCTGGGCATCGCCAGCAGCAGTATCGGCAAAAATTGACGAATTTTCAAACGCATATCCTCAAACCTAGCCGGGCAATTTATAGTTCAAATTGATGTTCTTCCAGCCATCATATAGCTCGGGCGGAAGTTCGAACGGTGAACATTGAACGAATGCCGCCTTCGCCAGTTCCCCGACGCGGCCGCCATAGCGGGCATTATCCTCGTCAGTGACTTGGCTGATGACGCTCGGATTGGCGGCAAAACTGCCATCGCGGTTGATGCGCAGGTTGATCTTGGTCGTGATCCGCTCTGCGCCCGGGCCGGGCGTCGCGATCCGATCAGCACAGGGTTGAACCTGACGACGGATCGCGGCGGCAAGCCCCGCCATTTGAGCCGGGCCAACTGCAACGGCACGCGGCGTCTGCGCTGTGCTCGCTGAGGGACGATCCGACACACCTTTCAGGAAATCACTGCCCAGCTTCGATCCGCGCGCAGGAGCCACCGATGGTTTGACAGTGGGCTTTGCCGAGGCAGGTTTCGTGACTGCCTTGGCGGCAGGTTTCGGCGTCGGCGCGGGCTTCGGCGCGGGCTTCGGCGGGGCCACGGCGTCGCGCTGGACCGGCGCAGGGGGTGCCGGTGCCGGATCGGGTGGCGTCGCTGTCGCTTCTTCGGGTGTGCCGATTTCAGGCGCGACGCTTTGTGCGGGTTCGACCTTGGGTGGTTCGGGCGCGGTATCAGTCAGGCCAACTTGGTCGACGATCTGCACATCGATTGGCTGTGTTGTCGGGATCATTGGCCGGGTCGCCGCAAACAGCCCGAGCGACAGCGCCCCGAACACCGCCACATGCCCCGCGATCGATATGCCAAGCCC
>JAYUQI010000238.1:0-21630 GCA_043756805.1 Sphingomonas sp. | reverse complement strand
GCCACTTTCACCGCAACCCATCTTGTTGTCGATTCTGCCACTGGCGCAGCGGCGATCATCGATCCGGTGCTCGATTTCGAACCCAAGGGCGGCAAATTATCGACAAGGTCCGCCGATGCGGTGCTCAATGTTGTTACCGAGCATAGTCTGACTCTGACTTATGTCATGGAAACGCATGCCCATGCCGACCATCTTTCCGCCGGTGACTATATTCGCCGGCTGACGGCGGCAAAGCTGGTCATCGGCGCGAAAATCACCAAAGTCCAAAAAGCTTTTGTCCCGATTTTCGAAGCCGACGATGTGCGCCCCGATGGCAGCCAGTTCGATATCCTGCTGAGCGAAGGTGATGTCCTGCCCTTGGGCGGTCTGACGATCCGCGTCCTGCACACGCCGGGGCATACGCCTGCCTGCAACACCTATGTAATCGGCGATGTGGCGTTTGTCGGTGATACGCTGTTCATGCCCGATTACGGGACGGCACGCGCTGACTTTCCGGGTGGCGATGCACGCACCCTTTATCGCTCGATCCACAAGATTCTGGCGCTCCCGCCCGAAACCCGGATATTTGTCGGCCATGACTATCTTCCGGCCGGTCGTGCTGATTATCGCTGGGAAACAACAGTGGCTGACGAAGCGATGCATAACATACACATCCACGGGGACATTACCGAAGATGAGTTTGTCACCATGCGCGAAGCACGCGACAGGACACTTGCGCCCCCCACACTGATCCTGCCGTCACTGCAAGTGAACATCCGCGCCGGTGCGCTTCCGCCTGCGTCACCATTGGGAAAAGTCTTCCTAAAGTTACCCGTCACTCCGGTATGATCGGCGATACCGTCGTGCATCGAGTCGTCGTTTTGACCACATAGCCCCTAAAACGGCTTCACGATCACCAGTATCACGATCACGGTCGTCGCTACACCCGGGACTTCGTTGAGCAACCGCATCGCTTTTGACGACACCCCCGCTTCGCCGCGGGCCAGTTTCTTGGCATAGCCTGCCATCCAGCCGTGATAGGCTGATAGCGCAATCACGGCAGCGAATTTGGCGTAAAACCAGCCTTCGGCCCAGGCGCCGATGTTAATCACCAGGATCAGGCCGAGCACCCAGACGATGATCATCGCGGGGTTGAGGATGATCTTGACTAGCCGCGCCTCACGCTCGATCCATTTGGCGATCTCGGGCGAGCCTGCCTCGGTCTCCTGATGATAAGCGAAAAAGCGTGGGAGCATGAACAGCCCTGCCATCCAGAAAATCACGAAAATCAGATGCGCGGCCTTCACCCAGGGGTAGGCAGCACCCAAAAACCCGACATTCTCCATCATCCGCCGCGCACCTGCTTTAGCGCCACTTCGACATGCGAAATCGGCGTGTCGGGCAGGATACCGTGACCGAGATTGAAGATATGCGGCCGGTCCGCAAACGCTTCAAGGATGTGCGCGATGGCTTTCGACAGCGTCGCGCCGCCTGCGATGAGCGCAAGTGGATCGAGATTGCCCTGAACTGGCAAACCGGCAGGCAGATAGGTTGAGGCCCAGACCGGATCGACGGTCTCGTCAATGCCGAGCGCATCTACGCCGGTCGCCCTCGCATAGGCAATAAGTTTCCCTCCCGCGCCCTTGGGAAAGCCGATAATCGGCGTATCGGGATGCCGCGCGCGCAGCTGCGTGACGATCTTGACCGTCGGTGCGATGACCCAATCGTCAAATTGCGCGGGCGACAGGCTCCCCGCCCAGCTGTCAAACAACTGCACCGCATCCGCTCCCGCTTCGATCTGACCCGACAGATAATCGACTGTCATTACCACGATCGCATCGATGATCTCGCCAAACGCCGCCGAATCGCGATAGGCATAGCGCCGCGCTTCGGCCTGTTCCTTGCTGCCTTGCCCTGCAATCATATACGTCGCGACCGTCCACGGGCTGCCCGCAAAGCCGAGCAGCGTTGTTTCCGTCGGCATCGCGGCCTTCACCTTGGCGACTGTCTGATAGATTGCGGAAAGCCGCTCAGGTGCCGCTGTAAGGCCGCTCAGCGCATGATCGATCAGCTTGGGCGCTAGGCGTGGTCCTTCGCCTTCTTCGAACCACAGGTCCTGCCCCAGCGCATTGGGAATGACGAGAATATCGGAGAACAGGATCGCGCCATCGAAACCAAACCGGCGGATCGGCTGCAACGTCACTTCGGCGGCGGCATCGCTGTCGTTCACCAGCTCGAGGAATCCGCCCTTTTGCGCACGCAATTCGCGATATTCGGACAGATACCGCCCGGCCTGACGCATGAACCAGACCGGTGGACGATCCTGACGCTCTCCCCGGAGGACGCTAAGCAAAGGCTTGGTCAATTCTTATCCTTTAAGAGATATTAAGAAAGAGTCTGATGTAAGATGTAGTGCGGCGTTTGGCGGGGCTTATCGAGCTTGCGCCTTATTGCCAACAGGTTGACGGGTGCGGACTCGCGGATCCTGGCGGATTCGATTGCGTCGTCCCCATTATCCACAGGGTCAATGTGAATCGTAATCGATGGGGATAAGGCTGGGCGCGAAAACCGGGTCGGTGGGGATGCGTTGTTCCCCCTGATCCATCCGCGCGATTCGCCTAGTAAAACTTCCCGTGGTTATGCACAGGGCAGACATGGCGAAACTGCATCTTCATCTGTTGTCCGACTCGACCGGCGAAACGCTTGATATGATGGCAAAAGCCGCGCTCGCACAATATGATGGCGTCGAGACGATGAAGCATTTCTGGCCAATGGTTCGTGGTGAGGGGCATTTGAACCGGATCCTTGCCGAGATCGGCCAGAATCCTGGGCTTGTGCTCTTTACGCTTGTAAACCCGGAGACACGCAAGCGGCTGGAGTCAGCATGTCGCACGCTGGGCATTCCAGCCGTTGCGCCGCTCGATGCGGTTAATGACGCATTATCAGGGTTTCTCGGACAAACAGCGCAGGCCCGGCCGGGGCGTCAGCATGTTCTTGACGACGCCTATTTTGCGCGTGTCGAAGCGATCCAGTTCACGATTGCCCATGACGACGGGATTGCGTGGGAGAATTGGGAAGAAGCCGACATTGTGCTGGCGGGTGTGTCGCGGACGTCAAAAACACCAACATCAATTTACCTCGCAAACCGTGGGTATAAGACAGCAAACATCCCGATCGTGATTGAATCGCCGCCGCCGGAAACATTGTTTTCGTTGAAACATCCGCTGGTCGTCGGATTGATCACCAGTGCAGATCGTTTGATTCAGATCCGCCGCAACCGATTGTTATCGCTCAACCAAGCGCCCGAAACCGATTATGTCGATGCCGACGCGGTTGCGCGCGAAATAGCGTTCGCCCGCCGGATGTTTGCCGACAATGACTGGCCGGTGATCGATATGACGCGGCGATCGATCGAGGAAGCAGCAGCAGCAATTATTGGTTTCGTCCAAGCGCGTGAAACCGCCTGATGCTGGTGCTTGCATCAATGAGTGCAGCACGACGAGTCATGCTTGAGGCAGCAGGCGTGCCATTCGAAGCCGTTCCGCCGCGCGTTGATGAGGAGTCCGCGAAAGAAGCATTCCGGGTGCGCGGACTGGGTGCGCGCGACCTTGCGGATGCTCTGGCCGAACTGAAAGCAATGCGTGTTTCGGTATCAAGGCCTGGCGATATTGTGTTGGGCTGTGATCAGACGCTGGTACTTGAGGACGGGACAATGCTCGACAAGCCTGGTGCTGATGTTGCTTTGCAATTGCGCACGTTGTCGGGACAGACGCACACTCTTTTCAGTGCGGTCGTCGCCGTTCAAAATGGACAGCCCGTTTGGCGGCATGTGGATCATGCCAAGTTGACGATGCGAACGCTTTCGGAAACGTTCATTGCAGATTATATTGCGCAAGAGAGTGACGCGATTGCTGAGTGCGTCGGGGGCTATCGCATCGAGGGGTTGGGCGTGCAGCTCTTTTCCAAAATCGATGGAAGTCATTTCACAATCCTCGGCCTTCCGCTTCTTCCGCTATTACAATGGTTACGGCTGCGGGGAGAGCTGGCGTCATGACACCATATGCCGAAGTGATTGGCGACCCGATCAGCCATTCCAAATCGCCGGTAATTCATGGATTCTGGCTGACAAAGCTTGGTATTGATAGCGAATACCGGACGTGTCACGTGCTGCCCGATCAACTCGGTGCTTATTTCGAGCAACGCCGCGATGATCCGATGTGGCGTGGGTGCAACATTACTGTGCCGCACAAGATGGCCGCGATGGATCATGTCCCCGATCCGGGTGATGTGCGCAGCAGTATCGGCGCGATGAACACTGTTTTCCGTCAGCCGGATGGCAGTTTGATGGGCACGAATACGGATGCAGCCGGCTTTTTTGCGCCGATTGCTGATTTCGCACTGGAAGACATGCCGGTCGTCGTCATTGGCGCGGGCGGCGCGGCGCATGCAATCCTTTTTGCCTTGTCACGGGCCAATGTCCGCTCGGTGGCGTTGCTCGCGCGCAATCCTTTGAAAGGCGCGGCAATCCTGGCACGGTTCGGGCTGAAAGGTTCGGTCCAGACGCTCGACAAACCCTTGCCGCCCGTTGCGCTGGTCGTGAATGCCACGCAGCTTGGCATGGTCGGGCAATTGCCGCTGTTGCTCGATTTGTCGCCATTGCCCGACGATGCTGTCGTCTATGATATTGTCTACACGCCGCTTGTCACGCCATTGCTGGCGGCAGCGCGAGCGCGGGGGCTGGCGACAGTTGACGGACTTGAAATGTTGATTGGCCAGGCCGCTTTAGCGTTCGAGCTGCTTTTTGGTGTCGTGCCGCCGCGCGAACATGACGCCGAACTGCGAGTGTTGTTGACGTCATGATCGTTGTTGGCCTGACGGGATCGATCGGCATGGGCAAATCGGCAGTCGCCGCAATGTTTGCACAGGACGGTGTGCCAGTGTTTGATGCCGATGCCGTTGTCCATAAACTTCAAGGACCCGGTGGACGCTTGGTTCCAGCGATTGAAGCAGGGTTTCCGGGCAGCACGACGGCGAATGGCGTTGACCGGGCAAAGCTGGGTGCTCAGGTTTTTGGCGATCCTGTCAAACTAAGGCAACTGGAAGCAATCGTGCATCCCGCTGTCGCCGAGGCGCGCGCTGTATTTCTGGACGACCATACAGATGCGCCGCTGGTGGTCTTTGATATTCCGCTCCTGCTTGAAAAAGGTCGATCTCCCGATATTGACGCTGTCGTGGTGGTGTCCGCACCCGCCGATGTTCAGCGTGATCGCGTGTTGCGCCGGACGGGCATGACACCCGAGAAACTCGAGCAGATCATGGCGCGACAAATGCCCGATGCCGAAAAACGCGCGCGCGCAGACTATATAATCGATACTGGCACCACATTGGCCGCAACACAGGCACGGGTGCGCGAAGTCATTGCTTGTCTAACGGCTCCCAAGGGTTCATCCTAACGACTCAATGCGTGAAATTGTCTTTGATACCGAAACCACCGGCCTCGACCCGAAACAGGGCGACCGGATCGTCGAGATCGGGTGCATCGAACTCGTCAATCGCGTCGAGACGGGCAATAGCTATCACGCTTATTTCAATCCTGGCATGGCAATGCCCAGCATTGCCGAACAGGTGCATGGCCTCGGCGATGCTTTCCTGTCGGACAAACCCTATTTCGAGGACACGGTCGAAGATTTGCTGGATTTTCTGGGTGATAGCCCGCTGGTTGCGCATAATGCGATGTTCGATTTTGGCTTTCTGAACGCCGAACTCGGGAATTGCGGGCGCCTCCACATTTCGATGTCGCGGATGATCGATACTCTGGCGATGTCGAAAGCGCGACATCCGGGTGCCAAGCACAGCCTTGATGCACTTTGCACGCGCTACGGTGTTGACCGCAGCCACCGCGTCAATCACGGGGCGTTGCTCGATGCGGCACTCTTATCGCAAGTTTACATCGAACTGACCGGCGGGCGGCAGATCGGTCTCGACATGGGGAGTATCACGGCGCCTGCGCCAATCGCGAACGGTTTTGATACGCCGCGACCCAATTTGTCACGGCAGCCACGCACGCATGGTGCGAGCGCTGATGAGGTCGCGCGGCATCGCACTTTTGTGGAAACGCTTAGTGACCCGCTGTGGGCGACAAATGATGATTGGGCAGTGCGTATCGATGCCTGATGACGAGCAATAACCAAGGAGAAAAGTGATGGACATTCGCGTTTCGGGACATCAGGTCGCCACTGGCGATGCGCTTCGAACTCATGTGTCCGACCGGCTTCAGGGTGTGGCCGACAAATATTTCTCGCGCGCGATTTCGGCGCATGTCACTTTTGGCCGCGGACCGCACGATAATGGTTTTTCGTGTGATATCGTCGCCCACGTTATGCAGGGTGTGATTCTGAAAGCGGCAAACAATGCGATGGAAGCACATCCTGCGTTTGACGGCGCTGCCGAGAAAATCGAGCGCCAGCTGCGCCGCTATATGCGTCGGCTGAAGGATCATAAGGGACCCAACGGGATCGCGCCCGTCGAAGCCGGTTATACTGTGTTCGAACCAATCAATGATGATGTTGAAATCGATGTCGGCGATCATCCGCTGATTGTTGCGGAAACGCGTGTTGATGTTCCCGACGCGACGGTTTCCGACGCGGTCATGATGCTTGATCTGCGGAATACAAACGCACTGCTCTTCAAAAATAACGGGACAGGGGCGTTCAATATGGTCTATCGGCGCGGCGACGGCACGATTGGCTGGGTGGAGCCCCAGCGCGCAGCCTGAGTCATTGACTGGCGCACACGCGCCTTGACCCGGAATAAAAATGAACGATTTGCAAGATTTTCTCCGCCCCGGCGCGGTTGTTGCCGCGCTGGTGGCACCAAATAAAAAAGCGCTCTTTCAACAGTTGGGGACACTGGCGGAGCGCATTCATGACGTCGATTCGGCGCTGGTTGTCGAACGCCTGACCGAGCGCGAGCGCTTGGGCTCGACCGGCTTTGGGGGCGGGATCGCAATTCCGCATGGCAAAGTCGATGGCCTCGACCATGTCGTTGGTCTCTTTGCAAGGCTGGCACAACCGGTCGATTTCTCGTCAATCGATGACGAACCGGTTGATCTGGTGTTCATGCTGCTGTCGCCGACCGATGCCGGGGCGGCACATCTGAAAGCCTTGGCGCAAGTCAGCCGCGTCCTGCGCGACAAGGCTTTTGTCGCAAAATTGCGCGGCGCTGCAACGGATGATGCGCTCTACGCTTTGTTCGATGCCGGAGAGGCTCGTGACGCCGCTTGAGGCGAACGATGGCGCAGCGGCGCACCACCGTGCGCTCGAATCACTTTATCGGTCTGCGCCAATCAACCGGGCGTTTCCCTCCGAACTCGAGATTGTCGAAGACGGCTTTGCCCGCATTAGATTTGAGGTCAGCACCGCGCATTTCCATGCCGCCGGCGCGCTGCATGGCACCGCCTATTTCAAGATGCTCGACGACGCGGCTTTTTATGCCGTTAACTCACTGGTCACGGACCGCTTTGTCCTGACGACGGCATTCAACTTGCTGTTTACCAAGCCAATCAAGGCGGGCCCGGTGATCGCCGAGGGACGCTGGATCAGCGGTCGCAAACGTGTCTTCGTTGGCGATGCCCGACTGATCGACCAATATGGCGAGGAAGCCGCCCGCGGGACGGGAACATTCATGCGCTCTCAAATCGCGCTTTCCTCGCTCGATGGCTACACGCGTCCGTGACCGCGCGTCTGACCAGTGCGATGCTGGTAAGTGCGTTGGTCCGCCGGATTGGCGCCGAGGGCGGCAATGCGGCGGTGCTCGCAAAGGGCGATGCGACGGCTGGATCGATCCTGTTGATCTGCATGGAAAAAGGCGTCGTCCAGTCGGTGCGCGAACGTGTGCTCGATCAATCAGGAGTCTATGCTTGGACGCCTGTCGGCCCTGCTGATCCCGACGCTTTGTCGGCCTATCTCGAGCGTCGCCGCCGCCGCGATTCTGATATCTGGATTGTCGAGTTGGACATCGCGAACGCAGAACGCTTTGCCGCTGAAACAGGTTAACGCGGTTGACATTATTGCAGCGCACAATAATTGAGGCGGAATTGAGACGAGCGTAGCCGTAATAACGCCCTTTGTATCAGGGTGATGCGGACGCCAGTCGGAAGAATGACCGGGGCATAATTTTTCGTTTAATGCCCGGCTTTGGTTGTTCGGCCGCACGATAGTAGATTGCATGTCGAGTATTTTTCGTGCCGCAAGTTATGCGGCAACATCGTTTTGCGCATTGGCCGCGATGGGGGCTTTCCCGTCGACCCAGGCCGTTGGTGCGCCACTTTTCCCGCCTGTGGTGAGCGAACCGCTCCCGCTGGAACCAATGATGGAAACGTCGCCCAGCGATGGCGTGGTGACGGACATATCGCCCGACCAGATCCCGGCAATAACTTTTCAAAAGCGCCCGCGTGCCGCGTCGCTTGCCGCGCTTGTCGACCAGCATGCGTCCGATTCGGTCGGTGACCGCGAGGCGGATTGTCTGGCCAAGGCCGTCTATTTCGAATCAAAGGGTGAGCCGCTTAATGGACAGCTTGCCGTTGCCGAGGTCATCCTCAATCGTGCCAAATCGGGACGATTTGCCGGAACCTTATGCGGCGTTGTCAAACAGCCGAGCCAGTTCTCGTTTGTGCGCGGCGGCGGTTTCCCGCCCGTCGTGAATCAGGCAATGTGGCGGCAGGCCGTTGGTGTCGCACAGGTTGCGATGAACGGTTTGTGGGAAAGCACAGCGCCGAACGCTTTGTTTTTTCATGCACGGCGCGTC
Source organism: Sphingomonas sp. (assembly GCA_043756805.1). Taxonomy (GTDB): domain Bacteria; phylum Pseudomonadota; class Alphaproteobacteria; order Sphingomonadales; family Sphingomonadaceae; genus Sphingomonas_O. The sequence goes on along the minus strand of JAYUQI010000238.1, from coordinate 12,846 downwards.
TCGCCCAATTGGGGCAAAAAGCATGTCGCAACGGTCGGTAATCACATCTTTTACCGCTGAGGCTTTTGTTTGTTCCCTGACTGTTCTAAGTCAGAGGCATGCTCGCGACGCCGCTCTCCGCACCTGACCTGACGGCAAATGTCGTGCGCGGTGTTGCGCGCCTATTACTGCGTCATGGTTGCCTGACGGTCAGTGAAGTTGCGCTCGGGAATGGCCGTCGCGCAGACCTCATGGGGCTGTGTCCCAAGGGATTGGTGACAATTGTCGAGGTGAAGGTCTCGCGCGCAGACCTCCTCGGCGACCAGAAATGGACGGATTATCTCGACTATTGTGATCGCTTTTACTGGGCGATTTCCGATACGCTTAATTCGGACTTGCTGAGCCGCGCGGGCAAGTTGCCCGACCGTGCCGGGCTGATTATCGCCAATCGCTATGATGCCGCGGTTGTGCGCGAGGCGTCGCTTGTCGCTTTGTCGCCATCGCGGCGGCGCGCGGAAACATTGCGCTTTGCCCGTCGTGCGGCGCGGCGGTTGCTGGGCAACCTTGACGATGATGTGCTGACCGCGACTTAGTTCGGGCCGACCTTGGCTTTTGCTTTCGGCTTCACATCGTCCATCGCTTTGACGATCGCGGCCGACCGTAAATCGCGTTCGGCATATTGGCGCGCGGTCAGGCCCGATGACGTATCAGTCTTGTTCGGATTGGCGCCTGCCGCGAGCAATGTTCGCACCGTTGTAATGTCGCGATTTTGCACCGCGCGCATCAGCGGTGTTTCGCCGCTGCTGTTTGCCAGATCGACTTGCGCCCGGCGATCAATGAGCAATGACAGCCCTTCGGCAAACCCCAGTTGCGCCGATAGCATCAGCGCCGTGTTGCCGGTCGCGTCGCGCATGTCGGGGTTGGCCCCTTTGGCAAGCAGGAACGACAGCCAAGTCACATCGCGCCGTTTTGTCACGATATGCAGCGCGCCTTCACCCGTCGATGTGTCGCGCGTATTGACGATGACCGCGCCCGATCCGGGTTTGTTGAGCGCGTCAGTGACTTTCTGGCCATCGCGTTCGCGGATTGCTTTGAGGAAATTATAGCTGTCCGAAAACTGCGCCTGTGCAGGGCTGGTTGCAACGACCGCCACCATAGCCAGCGCCAAACCTGCGTATCGCATATCATTCCACCTGTTCGAGTCGCACCCGTCTTGCGTCGGACCCGCTAACATCGCAAGGCTGGCGCTGCCATGAACAAAAGCATTTTTGCGCTTACGCTGCTGCTCGCCGCTTGCATGGCGCCCGCCCCGCGCCCTCCGCTCGAGGGTGCGCGGATCGGTGGGCCGTTTTCGCTTGCCGATCAGAACGGCGCAGTGGTGACGGACAAGAGTTTTCCCGGCCAGTACCGGATCATGTATTTCGGCTATACCTATTGCCCCGACATTTGCCCGACAGACGTTGCGAATCTGGCGCGTGGGCTGAAAGCGTTTGCGAAAACCGAACCGGCACGTGCCAGGAAAGTGAAGCTGATTTTCGTCAGCGTCGATCCTGCGCGCGACACGCCCGCAGTGCTCAAGGACTTCACTTTGGCCTTTCATCCCGACATGGTTGGGCTGACCGGCAGTGCGAAGGTCATTGCGGATATGACCAAGGCTTATGGTGTCTCGGTCTCGACTGCGCTCGACCAGCCAAAGGACGGTTACCTCGTTGATCACAGCCGCGCGACCTATTTGATGGATCCCGCCAACAAGCCGATTGCCTTGATCCCGCAGGACGGCACCGCAGACGAGATTGCCACCGAGATCGGCAAATGGGTCAAGTGACAGATAAGTTCTGGGAAACGACCCCGCTTGCCCAGCTTGACCGCGCGCAATGGGAAGCCTTGTGTGATGGCTGTGGCAAATGCTGTCTGCACAAGCTCGAAGATGAAGAAACCGGCGATTTTTACCCGACCAATGTTGCCTGCAAATTGCTCGACCGGCGCAGTGCGCAATGCTCGGACTACAAGCATCGCCATGCCTTTGTGCCTGATTGCATCCGCCTGACGCCGGCAAAGCTCGAAACGATGGACTGGTTGCCGCCAAGCTGTGCCTATGTTTTGCGTGCCGATGGCAAACCGCTGCCGGATTGGCATTATCTCAACAGCGGCGACCGCGATACGGTTCATAGCGCCGGGAAATCGGTGCGCGGCTGGACGATTTCGGAAATCGATGCGGGTGATCTTGAGATGCATCTGGTTGATCGCGATGACCTCTGACCTGATGTTTTCGGGCGGCGGCCGCGCACAGCCGTTGGTGATCATCCGGCGGCGCGGCGCCAAGGGGATGCGCCTCAGCATCGATCCGCGCGATGCCAGCGTGCGGCTCAGCCTTCCGTTACGCGCCCCATTGCGGCCGGCGCTGACCTGGGCTGCTGGCAAGCGCGCATGGATCGAAGCCGAGCTGGCGAAAATGCCGCGCGGAGAGCCAATCGTGCCGAGGATGCGCTTTACCGTTGCCGGCGATGATGTGGCACTGGACTGGTCGGCGACCTATCCGCGCAATCCTGTTCTGGTTTCAGGCCGGTTGCGCGTTGGCGGTCCCGTCGAACAAATGCCCGCGCGCGTGTTGCGTTTCCTGAAACGTCTCGCGCTTGAGACGCTGACCCGCGAAACATTCGATCTGGCATCAGCGCATGGCATAACCATCAGCAAAGTCGGTGTCGGAGACCCGAAGTCACGCTGGGGCAGCTGCGCATCGTCGGGCGACATTCGTTATAGCTGGCGGCTCATTCTCGCGCCCTCCCACGTTCGCCTCGCCACCGTCGCGCATGAGGTTGCGCACCGCGTCCACATGAATCACAGCCGTGAATTCCACGAACTCGTCGCGACATTATACGATGCGGACCCAAGCCCCGCACGCCGCTGGCTGCGCGCCAACGGCACGGCGCTTCACTGGTTCGGGCGCGGCAACGACTGATCGGCGGTGGTCGCCGGCTTTGGCGGCGGTGCGACGGGTTTGGTTGGCGTTACCGTCGGTTTAGGGGGAAGTGGTTTGGGCGCAGGCTGTGGCCCTTGGTCGCGGCCCAGCACGCCATCGATCCATTTCTGGTCAAACTGCTGGGGCACCTGCACGTCAGGATTGACGTCAGGCTCGGGTGCCCCCGTGCCGGGTTCAGGCTCGATGGGAATGCCGTTTTCATCGACATACATCGCGTCATCGGCGTTGCCGAAATAGGCTTCCTCGTCGGGCTCGAGCTGCCATTCGGGCAGCGTGACTTCAGTCTGGAATTTTTCGATCGGACGCTTCGCCACGGCAATTTTCATGAACTGGGCAAAGGCTTGCGCAGGGGCGCGTCCCCCCTGAAGGCCAGGGATCGGATCGGCATCGTCGCGGCCCATCCACACGCCGGTGGTGATTCCGCTTGAAAAGCCCAGAAACCAGCCATCCTTGTTCGAACTTGTCGTGCCGGTCTTGCCGGCGACAGGCCGTCCGATCTGCGCTGCGCGCGCCGTTCCGGTGTTGACCGCGGTTTGCAGCAGATCGATCATCTGTGCGGCGACAGCAGGTGCAACAAGAACATGGCTGGTATCGGCGCGGTGTTGATACAGGACTTCGCCTTTGCCGGTTGTTACCTTGACGATACCGTAAGGCGCGACGGCAACGCCATTGCCGCCGACACTGGCAAAGGCACGGGTCATGTCGATCAGCCGGACATCGGACGTGCCCAGCACCATCGAAGGCTGCGTATTAATCGGCGTCGTGATGCCAAAACGCCGCGCCATGCTGGCAATCGACGATGTGCCGACTTCGGCCCCCAGCTTTGCTGCAATCGTGTTGACCGAATAAGCAAAGGCCGTGCGCAGCGTGATTTCGCCCGAAAAACGGCGCGACGAATTGCGCGGTTTCCAACCGTTGATGTCAACGGCCTCATCGACCACCATGTCGCCGGGCGTATGCCCCGCTTCGATCGCCGCGAGGTAAACGAACAGTTTGAAGGCCGATCCCGGCTGACGCACAGCCTGAGTTGCGCGGTTATAGATCGAGGCGACATAATCCTTGCCGCCGACCATCGCGCGGACGGCCCCGTCGCGGTCGAGCGAAACCAACGCGCCTTGTGCTTTGCCGGGCGTGTTCGCGCGGATCGCTTCGTCCGCGGCACGCTGCATATTGAGGTCAAGCGTCGTCCAGACGTCAATCGGCTCTCCGCCCTCGTCGATCAGCGTATCGAGCTGCGGCAGCGCCCAGTCGGTGAAATATCGCACACTGTTCTGCTTGGGTTCGGGCGCCAGAACGACATTGGCCGGGTTGGCCGCAGCGACTTGGGCGGGCGTGAGCAGCCCTTGTTTTTCCATCACGTCGAGAACGACACCCGCGCGACCGATGGCAGCTTTGGCATCGGCGCTCGGCGAATAATTGGATGGCGCTTTGACAAGGCCTGCGATGATCGCACTTTCGCCCACCGACAGCGTATTGGCGGGGTGACCAAAGAATTTGCGGCTTGCGGCGTCGACGCCATAAGCACCGCCGCCGAAGTAAACGCGGTTCAGGTAAAGCTCGAGCACCTGATCTTTCGAAAATTTCCGTTCGATGGCAAGCGCAAGGATCATCTCGCGGATTTTGCGCGACCATGTCTTGTCGTTAGTCAGGAACACATTGCGCGCGAGCTGTTGCGTAATCGTCGAGCCGCCCTGCGTGAAGCGGCCGCGCGCATAGCGAACCTGAAACGATCGCGCGATGCCGAGCGGATCGACGCCGAAGTGGCTGCGAAAACGCTTGTCCTCGACGGCAATCATCGCGGTCTTCATCGGTGCCGGGATCTGGTCGATGCTCAGCCATTCGCCATAGCTGGGGCCAATCGACACGATCACGGTGCCGTCGGCGGCATGGACGCGGATCATCTGGCCATTGGGCGACGATTTGAGCTCGGAATAGGACGGCAGCGACTGGTAAGCAACGGCTACGGTAATTGCGATCACCATCAGGCCGATCAGCCCTGTAATCAGACTGATACGGAACAGCCGCCACATCCAGCCGAAGCGTCGGGGCTCTGACGAAGAGGATGTTCGGGCCATTCGGCTGCCGAGTTACGCGCTAACCTGTCGGCTGCCAAGCGCCGTCATGCAGGATCGAAATCGAGCGACGCGCTGTTCATGCAATATCGCAAGCCGGTTTCGGCGGGCCCATCGGGGAAAACATGGCCGAGATGCCCGTCACATTTGGCGCAGCGCACTTCGATCCGCGTCATGCCGTGGCTCGTGTCGCGAACTTCGACGACAGCGTCATTGTCAGCGGGACGCATGAAGCTCGGCCAGCCTGACCCTGAATCGAATTTCGCGTCGCTGGTAAACAGCAACGAACCGCATCCGGCACAATGATAGTCGCCGGGGGCTTTGTTATTGTCATAAATGCCGGTGAAGGCGCGCTCTGTGCCATGCTGGCGAAGCACCTGATATTGCTCGGGTGAAAGGCGGGCCTTCCACTCGGCATCGCTGAGTTCGAATTTTTCCATAGGCATAAGATGGCGTCGATCCGCGCGGCCTTCAATCCCCGATGCGTGTTGCGCGCGCGAAACTTTTGGCGATGAACGGGGCGAAGTTCAGGGCGCGGGTGGCAAGCATGGCTGTCCACGGCGTTTCGCCGCGCTCCCACAGCCATTTGGCAACCGCGACGGGGCGGCGGGTGTGGCGGGCGAAATCGGCTTGATAGGCCGGCGCTGCGTTGCGCCCGCCCGAAGCCCAGAAAGCGGCGGCGGCAATCCCGCTCGCAATCGCGATCCCATTGCCTTCGCCTGCGATCGACGGGATAACAGCGGCTTGATCGCCGAGGCGGAATATGCCCGGAACGGTTTGCGTCGCGCGCCAGCCATAAGGGACCGACGCAATGGCATCGGCATCGGGCACGTTCTCGAGAAACGCCAGCCGCTCACCAAGCCCGGGAACGGCATCGCCCAATTGGCGGAGCAGCAGGTCGGGCTTGCCGCCCGCTTCGGCCAGCCGCGACTTGCGCACGGCAAGGCACAGGTTGGCGCGCCCGTCTTCCTGAAGCAACAGCCCGACATAGCCGCGATCAAACAGGTGCAGCTCGATACTGCTGCCGATCAGCGCCGTCAGCCGGGGATGTGGGCCAATTTTGACGCGCAGGCCGAGCGTCGAATCAGCGGTCTCGAGCTTGGGCCGCGCAAGGCCGCGCAGATCATGCTTGCCGGTGGCGAGGAACAAGCTGTCGGCATCGATCTCGTCGGCATTCTTGACAGTGACAATCTCAAGTCTGGCCCCCATTGCCTGCGCCTGCGCCAGCACCAACGTATCGAGCCGGTGCCGCGACAGACCGACCGCGCCCGCGGGGAGTTCTGCCTCGGCGCTGCGGTTGCCGGCAAAGACGCGCACCCGGTCAATCGGATGCCCGCCGGGATCGACGCCGAGCCGCGCCAGGCTTATCAGCGTGTGCCAGCTCATGAACCCGCCGCACAGCGCGTCACCGATGATGGCCTGCCGCTCAAGGATAAGCGGTTTCGCGCCGCCGCGCGCGAGCATGATCGCGGCGGACGATCCCGCCGGGCCGCCGCCAAGGATCAGCGGATCTTGGTAACGCATAATCGAAACGGAAATTTGCGGGCGACAAGCGCGCCGGTGACGCCTGCTTCGTCGAGAATCGTCGGCCATTCTGCGGGGCGGTAACTGCGGGCGATGGATAACTGACCGTCATGCCGGACGATCGGATGCCAGCGCATGATCGTCGCGAGGATCGGATAACCCAGATAGGCAAAGCCATGGCGGTGCAAGTCGTTGACGAACCACCCCACCTTTGCGTGGGAATCCATAAAGCGGACAAACCCGACAAGCTGGTCATGCGTCATATGATGCGCGACGAGGCTCGAAATGATCGCATCCCACGGCTCGCCGGACAGACCGGCATAATCGCCGGTGCGATAGTCAATGTTGAGGTCAGCAGGGGTTGCGTCGCGCGCCGCCAGCGCACTGCGCGGATTGAGATCGATCCCGACAAGTGTCACATCGACGCTCTTGTGCTTGGCCCATTGTGCAATCGTCCGCAGCATGTCGCCATCACCGAACCCGACATCAAGAATGCGAAGCGTGCGCCGGTTCAGTGATTTCAGAAAATCTATGGTCGGTCGCCGCGCCATTGTCAGCGTGTTGACCTTCGCCAGATCGTGAACGACTGCGGCATAGGTTTCCGCGTCGAGATCGTCGGCATCCATCAATTCGTCGGCGATGGCACGTTTTTCGAGCATCAGCCGGTCCACCCGAATCGCAGTCCTTCGGCAGCGAGGCCAGGGCCAAATGCAAGCGCAACGCCGCTCTCGGGCTTCTCGGCCATTAGTCTCGCCAGCACAAACATAAGCGTCGATGAAGACATATTGCCATTGTCGTGGAGCACCCGGCGCGACGCCGCGAGTGTTTCGGGCGCGAGATCGAGCGCGCTTTCGACGGCATCGAGAATCGAGCGCCCCCCCGCATGCACGGCCCAGGCATCGACTGACTTGGGTTCGACCCCGCCGGTCAGCGCCGCGCGGGTTTCGGGAACGGCAAGTGCGGCGGCAATCCGCCCCGGGACTTCACCCGATAAATGCATCGCAAAGCCGGTATCGCCAATGTTCCAGCAGATCAGCGCATCTGAATCGTCCAAGGTCGCGGCAAAAGGCGTCGTGAGGCCAAGGCCATCGCCTTCGCTTGTAACCAGCGCTGCTGCTGCGCCATCGCCAAACTGCAGCATTGCAAGAAGCGGTTCGATGGTCAGATCGTCCTGCAAATGCAGCGTCGACAACTCGACCGTGACGACCAGCACGCGCGCATCGGGTTCTGACCGGACAATATGCCGCGCCGCTTTCAGTGCCGTCACTGCCGCATAGCAGCCCATGAAGCCAATCAGCGTGCGCTCGACCGAACCGTTCAGGCCGAGCTGCGCCGCGATGATCTGGTCGATGCCCGGCGCGACAAAGCCGGTGCAGCTCGCGACGACCAGATGCGTGACGCCCGAAACGTCGGGCAGCTTTGCGATAGCTTCCAGCGCCAGCGCCGGTGCTGCTTCGGCATAGAGTGCCATCCGTGCGGCCGTTCCCGGCATGCCGCTGGCATAAAATCCGCTGTCATCAACGGGTGATCCACCATTGGTGCCAACAGGCAGCACCGACCAGCGGTGCGCAATGCCGGATCGCCCTGCCATCCGTGCAAAAACCGCAGCATCGCGCCGGTCAGTCAGCCGCGCGGCCGCCCAGTTGATAAAGGCATGGTGGATGTCGTGGCTGGGCGTGGCAGTGCCGATGGCAACGATACGGGGACGGTGTGGCACGCGCGACTTTCGCATTATCATTCAACACCGGAAATGCGGCATTGGGTCCGGTGTGCATGGCGTAGTTAACGATTCATTGGAAGCCACCGCGCTATTGCGGTTGAAATGAAACGTCTCTTGTTCTTTCTTGTCTTGGCAATGTCGTCTGCGGCGCACGCCGATTGCCGCCTGTGCGCGCCCGACGTTAGCAAGCGACCAACGGCGCCCGTGCTTCCGCTGCGAATCGAGGTGGAAGCCGCACTGGATTTGGGTCGCGCCGCACAGATTCGGACTGGCGCTGGCGGGGCAATCACCTTGGATCCTGCAAGCGGCGAGCGCCACGTAACAGGGGGACTTGCTGATCTTGGCGGATTTTCACTGAAAGGAACTGTCCGGTTGACGGGTGACCCGTTTGCGCCGGTCTCGGTTTCAATGCCATCGCGGATTCCGTTGATAGCACCTGACGGCAGCAGCGCCGAAGTCGTCGAGATCCGCACAAATCTGTCACCAAATGCGACTCTTGATGCGCAAGGACATCTGGCTTTTGCCTTTGGGGGGCGGTTGGTTGTGACGGCCGGGCAGGCCGGGGATTTTCGCGGGCGGATCAGTGTAGTCGCCGATTACCGTTAATTACTACGCCCCGGTTAACCAGCCCGCGAAGGAAGTTGTGAAGACCCCATCGTCCAAAGACATGCCAGCAGAGCAGGGGGGGACCTTTTACTCTGCCTGTTTTGTTTCTTTGGGGACCAGATTATTATGACCAATCGTTTCATGAAGGCAGCGCTTGCTGCCACCGTTACCGTCGCTGCCTTGGCATCGACGGGCGCTCAGGCCGCAACAGCGAGCGCGGACGCCAAGGCTCAGATCCTTCAGCAGATCACTGTGACCAAGACTGCCGATCTCGACTATGCCGTGATCGTGACCGGCGCTGCGGCGTCGACTGTCATTGTTACGCCTGCTGGCGTCCGCACCTGCGGCGTTGGCCTTGTCTGCACCGGCACAGCAATAGCAGCATCTTTCGGTGTTACCGGCACTGTCGGTCAGGTTGCCACCGTTTCGGTGCCTGCCACTGTTTCGCTGACGTCGGGTGCAACAAACTCCATGTCGTCGACGCTTGTGTCGTCGACCGCGCTGATGACACTGGCCGCTGTTAACAGCTTTCAGGTCGGCGGCACGCTGTCGGTTGGCGCAAATCAGGCTGATGGCGCTTATGTCGGCAACTTCACGGTTACCGTCAACTATCAATAAGCCCTCCACTTAACACGAAGGCTTTGCGTGAGGCCCGCTGGTGATGTGTCACCGGCGGGCTTTTCGTTTTCGCGTAAAGGTTAGCGGAAAATCAACCTTGTTCGCCCATGGTTGCGATGACCGTGTTTTAGGGACCAACCCATGTTCAGATTTGCGCCGCGCTTTATTGCGCTTTCGTTCGCGACCATTGCTTATCCCGCGCTTGCCGCCGGCGATCTTCTTGTCGCACCGACGCGCGTCGTGCTTGACGGACCACGCGGGACCGAGGTTTTTCTGAACAATGTCGGCCAGCAGCCCGCGACCTATCGTATCTCGATGGAACTCAAGCGAATGCTGCCCTCGGGTCAGGTCGAGGATGTCGCGTCTGACGCTGCGAGCGACAAAGAAAAAGCAACGCTGGCGATGATCACCTATGCGCCGCGCCGTGTTACCCTTGCGCCGAATCAGCCGCAAGCGATCCGCATTGGGGTTCGCCCGCCCGCCGATCTTCCCGACGGCGAATATCGCGCGCACATCCTGTTCCGCGCCATTCCCGATGCAACGGTGCCCGCGCCCGCAGCTGCGGGGCCGACGCAGGGCGTGTCGATTGCGCTGACGCCAATTTACGGTGTCACGATTCCAATCATCGTCCGCAAAGGCAGTCTGAAAGTGACGGCAGCGATTTCAGGCATTCAAAAGGTCCGGGTTGATCCGGCCACCAACGCAATTTTGACGGCAAAGACAAAGCCGGGCGAGGCGGCACCCGTTGACGCCATCTCGTTCACGCTCGCGCGCACCGGCACGCGTTCGACCTATGGTCGTATTCGCGTCACGAAGGCAGGTATCGCCAAGCCCTTGTTTGAAGCGCGCGGCATTGCGGTTTACACCGATGTCGCTGCCCGCGTTGTCACGCTTCCGATATCGCCCGAAGTTGCGGCGCAACTTATCGGCCCCACCAGGGTCGAATATCTCGAGGATATGGACACTGGCGGCGGCATGATTGCCGAAGCACAGGTCGTGATCCGCTAGGAAGCGACCGACCGGTCCACTATCATGCGCCGTTTTTTCCATCGCTCCGGCCAGGTGCTTGCCGCGTTGGCCGCTTTGGCGTCGGTCGGGATTGCCCAGCCGTCGCGTGCGGGCGCATGGACCGCGACCGCTGACGATGCTCTATTATTCGACGTCCGCCTGAACCAGTATCGGCTGGGCGATGGCGTGCGCGGTTATCAGACGCCCACGGGTGTCTGCGTCGATTTCGCCGATGTCATCATGGCGCTCGACATTTCGGTCCGCCTCGACAAGCAGTCGCGCCGCGCAACTGGATGGGCTTATGATGAACGGCAAACACTGACCATCGACCGTCTGAGCGGTGAAGAACAAATCATGAACAACAAGCGGAAAGTCGCGCCAGACGACATTCGCGACACACCCGAAGGCTGGTGCGTCTCGACGACCGCCCTGTCGCGCTGGCTGGGCGTGACTCTCGATCCCGATACCGGCAATGCCATCCTTGCGATTAAATCCGACAAGAAGTTGCCCCCGCAACTTGCGGCAGAGCGCCGGGCACGAGTGCAGTCGACCGTTCCTGTCTTCGATCTGGCAAGCCTGCCGAAATCCAACGCGCCCTATCGCGGTATCAAAATGCCGTCAGTCGATGTCGTGGCCAGCCTTGGCGCAACGCTTGATCGCCGCAACGGCAATCGGTTCGATGCGCAATATGAACTTTATGCCTCGGGTGAAATCGGTCCGGTTGCGTATGATGCGCGATTGTCATCGGATCGCTCGGGTGTGCCCTCATCGCTGCGGGTGCGTGGCTATCGCACGGACCCCGATGCCGGCCTTCTCGGGCCGCTAAAGGCCACGCATGTTGCCGTGGGCGATGTTCAGGGGCTGTCGACGCCGCTGGTGTCTCAATCGGGCGTCGGACGCGGGTTTGTCGTGACGAACCGCCCCGTTGATCGTCCACAGAATTTCGACCGTACCGATTTTCGGGGCGAACTGCCGCGTGGCTGGGACGCCGAGCTCTATCGCAACGGCCAGTTGCTCGCATTCGCCAACGATCGTGCTGATGGCCGGTATGAATTTCTCGATGTCACGCTTCAATATGGGCAAAACCGGTTCGAAGTCGTGCTGTACGGGCCGCAGGGACAGATCAGGCGCGAGGTTAAATCGGTGCCGGTCGGGCTTGACAGCATTCCGCCGCGCAAGACCTGGTATTGGGCCGGCGCGGATGAGGAGGGCCGCGACCTCATCAACTTCTACAGGGCGCCGACGGTCGCGCAGCGTGGCTGGCGCGGCTCATTCGGGCTTGAGCGTGGTCTTGACACCAAGACGTCAGTTGCGCTGAACGTGAGTAGCTTGCTGATCGACAGCATCGGCCGGCGCAACTTTGGTGAAGTTGCGCTGAGACGGGCCATCGGTCCTGCATTGGCCGAGTTTTCGGGTGCAGTGGACGCCACCGGCGGCCATGCGATGCGCGCACAAGCGCTCGCGCAGCTTGGCACGACCAATTTCGCCGTCGAGACCATCTGGGCAGGTGGTGACTATCGCTCCGATCGCATTTTGCAGAATGTCACCGGCTTGCATGTCGCCAGCATCGATCATTTCTTCGGCAACGGGCGTGGCAGTGTGCCGGTGCACGTCGATGCGCGGCTGACAACGCGGCGCGGCGGGGATTCGACACTTGAGTTTACCACGCGGTCATCGCTTAGCCTTGGGCGCATGTCGCTGACCGGCGAGCTTGCCTACCGCGACGAGCGCCGCAAGTTCGGCCCCGATCCGCCCCCGCAAATCGAAGCGGGGTTCCTCGCCAATGCGCGCGTCGGCAAAATCCGCCTGCGTGGCGAGGCGCGCTTCCGTATTGCACCTGAAAGCAAGTTTCAATCTGCAACGATTGTCGGCGAATGGTCGGCCGGGGGCAGCTTGCTGCATCCGGCGCAATGGCGTGCCGAACTTGGCTATGATCAATCGCTCGGTCGTGCCCGCGCGGGGCTTGGCTACAGCAAGCGTTATGACCGGCTGTCGTTCAGTGCCAGCGGTGAAGTGGCGTCCGACGGCGCGGTTGCGGCAGGGCTCAACCTTGCGTTCAGCCTTGGCCCTGACCCTCGTCGTAACGGTGGCGTCCGGATAACCGCTGACAAGCTCGCCTCACAGGGGTCGGCGCTGGTGCGCGTCTACCGCGATGCCAACAGCAACGGCCGTCGCGATCCCGGCGAGCGCCTTGAAAAGGGTGCGCAGATTGCGGCGGGTCGTGTGCCGGTCGAGGCGTTGACTGATGCCAATGGCGAAGTTGTGGTCGACGGGCTCGAGCCGTTCCAGCCGGTGCTCGTCAGTGTCGATGGCTCGGCGCTGCCCGATCCTCTGGTCCA
>JAYUQI010000237.1:0-2832 GCA_043756805.1 Sphingomonas sp. | reverse complement strand
GCAAAACGTCGATCCCGCGCGCGCGCCGGGCGCCGCTCTTGCCGCCACGCGCCTGACTCACGAGCGAGCTCGCTGTGCCGCCTTCGCCCGAAAGTCCCGCACACATGGCCCGCGCCAGCTGCCAGGCCGGTGCCGGGCCCTGCGCCGCGGCATTGTCGGCGATGCCACACATTGCCGCCGGGTCGGCACTGGCCAGCGACGCCTGCATCGCGGCTTCATACAGCCAAGGCGTATAATTATCGGCATCAACTCTTTGGACGAGCGCCCGCGCATTTTCCGCCTCACCCATCCGCACGAGCAGCCATGCCCGGTGCGCGACCCAATCGGCACCATCGATATTGGCCGGAATGCTGCTTTGCGACACCAGCGCACGCCGCAGCAAAATGGATGCCCAGCGCGACGCCAGCGGCGCTTTGGCGCGAACCATCATCGTTGTCAGATAACGGCCATCGGCATTGCCGAACGTCCCCGCTCCGAACCCGCCATCTTCGACCGCGAGAAACCCAACCTGATCAAGCGAACGCCGCGCTTGCGGCGGTAAATCCTGTGGCGGGGCGATCGCGACGCTGGCATTGTCGCTACTGTTGCCGACGTCACTTTCGTCGGACACGAGATCTTCGGTCCCGTTTGATGCTGTCGCCTGAACGGGCGGGCGCAGCGTCAATTCAGGCACGTCATCGGGATTGGCCGTTGGCCGTGCGGGGCGATCCTCGCTTGGCTTCGTTGCAGGCTTGGGCGCCGCCGGTGGCGCGGGATCGGGCTCGCCAAAGCCCGGCGGCAATATTGATTGCGGCGTCTTTTGCGCAAGTGCCGGGACCAGCGCAACCAGTGCGACACCTGCCGCAAGGGCAATACCGATCCGCTTAGCGGGGGAGCGCATCGGCGGGAACCGTCTTTTCAACGCGCGTCAGCGGTTTGGTCGTATCCATGCGCGACAACCAGATCGCCCCGCCGACCAGCGCGACCACCACCAAAATCCAAACGATCATTCGTGTCATTCGCGACCAATCCCGAAACGCCAAAACCATTACTCGCGCCGCTCTTTGCCCGATTGCGACCGCCACTGTATAGCCCCTGCCGACATGACTGCCCACGCCCTTCTCGATCCGCCGTCGATGCGCCCGATTGTGCTCGTCGGGCTGATGGGCGTCGGCAAGACGACTGTCGGACGACGCCTTGGTGCGCGGCTTGGCTTGCCCTTCGTCGATGCCGATCACGAAATCGAACTGGCGGCGGGCTTGTCGGTTGCCGAAATTTTCGACCGTTATGGCGAAGCGCATTTCCGCGATGGCGAACGTCGGGTGATCGCCCGGCTGATCGACGGCTCGGCGAAAGTCATTGCAACGGGTGGCGGTGCGTTCATGAACGATGCAACACGCGCTCTGATCCTCGATCGCGCCACAGCGGTTTGGCTCGATGCCGACCTCGACACGCTGGCCGCACGCGTGGCGCGTCGCGACAACCGCCCGCTGCTGCGTGGCAAGGATGCGCGGACTGTCCTTTGCAAACTCGCAGCGGTCCGCAATCCGGTCTATGCGCTCGCACCGATCCATATTCGCAGCCAGGCGCATCCGCACGAATCAACGGTCGATGCCATCGTGGGGAAACTCGTGGGATGAACCGGATTACCGTGGGGCTGGGCGACCGCAGCTACGACATTGTCATCGAAACCGGTGCGCTGGGGCATGCAGGGGCGCACCTGAAGCCGCTGACCAAAACAGGCCGGATCATTGTCGTCACCGACGCCAATGTTGCGCCACTTCATCTTGCCACGCTGACCGAATCGGCCACCGCCGCCGGCTTGAAGGTTCACTCGATCATCCTGCCGCCCGGTGAGGGCACCAAGAACTGGGCGCAAGTCGAAAGCCTGTGTGACCAGCTTCTGGCTCTCGAAATCGAACGCAGCGAAGTGATCGTCGCGCTTGGCGGCGGCGTCATCGGCGACATCACCGGCTTTGTGGCTGCCATCGTCAAGCGCGGCTGCACGGTCGTTCAAATCCCGACGACCCTGCTCGCGCAGGTCGATTCGTCGGTCGGCGGCAAGACGGCGATAAATACGCGCGCGGGCAAGAACCTCGTCGGTGCCTTTTATCAGCCCGCGCTTGTCCTGATCGACCCGGCGACACTCGATACTTTGCCAGTCCGCGAGCTGCGCGCAGGCTATGCCGAAGTGGTCAAATACGGCCTGATCGACGATCCCGACTTTTTTGCGTGGTGCGAAACGAACGGCGCGGCGCTGATCAACGGCGACGTGGACGCCCGCGCGCATGCAATCGCCATCAGCGTCACGGCCAAGGCCCGCATCGTGGGCGCGGACGAGCGCGAAACCAGCGGCACGCGCGCCCTGCTCAATCTTGGTCATACGTTCGGCCATGCACTTGAAGCCGAAACCGGCTTTTCGGATCGGCTGCTCCACGGCGAAGGCGTGGCAGCGGGCATGGCCATCGCGTTTCGCTATTCGGTCGCGCGCGGCCTCTGTCCGCCCCACGATTCAAAACGCGTGGATGCCCATCTCGCTTCGGTCGGCTTGCCGACGGGCGCGCGTCCGGCGACAAATGCCGACGGCGCGACGCTTGCCGCGCACATGGCACATGACAAGAAACGTGACGGCGGCAGTGTGCCGTTCCTCCTCGCGCGCGGCATCGGAAAAACCTATCTTGAACGCGATGTCGCGCTCGGCGATGTTGCTGCCTTTCTGGACCAGGACCGATAATGCCCAACGGCGTCGCGAAATCGAACCTCCCGACCAAAACCTGCCCGGTCTGCGCCCGCCCGTTTACCTGGCGCAAAAAATGGGCGCGCGACTGGGACAATGTGATCTATTGCTCCGAC
>JAYUQI010000236.1:0-2844 GCA_043756805.1 Sphingomonas sp. | reverse complement strand
ATTGATTCATCAAGGCTTGCATCGCCGCTTTCAAGGCGCTGGACGATGGTCTCCAGACGCATGAGTGCGTCCTCGAACGATAGGGCAGTCAGATCTTCGGCCATGAGAAGCGTAGTGACGGGGGCGGGGGCGGGGGTCAAGGTGGCTGGTCAGGGACGCCACGCCAGAGAGTGGTCGCGGAGTTTGCTATCAAGAGTGACCAGTTTCATCCGCTCGACACGGCAAATCGCAAGAAGAAGTCGGTCGAAGGGGTCTTTGGTGTCGGGCAATGGCTCAACAGGTGCGACGACATGCGCCGTCATAATGCGTAAAGCGCGTATGTTGAGTTGGGCAAAGGCGTCGGGCCAGTCTTCCAATGCACATGGCAATGGTAATTTTCCTTGCCGATGTTTGATAGCGACCTCCCAAATTGACGCTACACTCGCCCAAAGTTCAGCGTCAGGATTGTGAAGCACATCGACAATCACTTGGGGCAATTCGCGTCCCGACCCGTCTAGCATCGGGATGAGAATGTTGCTGTCGAGCAGCAACAGAAATTTCATCTCGCCTCATCCGGATACTGGATTGGCGTACTAAGGAAATCTTCGGGTAACGGATCATCGAAATCATCCGGCAATGGCCCGACTAGGAAATTGGGCAAGCCACGCTCTTCTTTCCAACGATCCAACGCGTCAAAATCGATACCCCCGCGTCGAGGCGTAGCAAGCTCAAAAACTGGATGGCCATTGCGCGTCACGATAACCCGCTCTCCAGCCTCGAATTTCCGCGCAAGTTCGCTTAACCGGTTTTTGGCTTCTTTGATTGGCACTTGAATGGTCATCCACCAACAATAGCTACCGGTAGCTACCCTGTCAATTTCGCCCGCTCCTCCGCCACCAGCTCCTTGCGGCTGAGCTTGCCGACCAAGGTTTTGGGCAAGTTCAGCCGAATCTCGACGTCGGTAACGCGTTCATGCTTGCCGAGTTGCGGGTTGAGCCAATCCTTCAGCCCTGCACCATCGGCGCCATCGTTCAGCGTCACGAAGGCCTTGGGCATCTCGCCGTGATAGGCATCGGGAATGCCAATCACGATCGCCTCCTTCACGGCAGGATTCCGATACAGCACAGCCTCGATCTGACTGGGGAAGACTTTGAACCCGCTGACCGCGATCATGTCCTTCAACCGGTCGACGATCCGGATATAGCCATCGTCATCGATCGTCGCGACATCGCCGCTGCGCAGGAAGCCATCGACAAACGTGTCGGCGTCGGGGCAACCCCAGTAGCCCTGCATCATTTGTGGACCGGAGAAAACAAGCTCGCCGGGTTCACCATCGGGAGCAGGCTTGGTCGGGTCTTCGCGGTCGACGAGCTTTACGATTGTGCCCTGCACAGGCTGTCCGATGGTACCCGTCTTGTTGATGCCGTCATAGGGATTGCAGGCGACGACGCCCGAACTTTCGGTCAGCCCATAGCCTTCGACCACGCGCGCGCCGGTGGCGCGTTCGAATTTGGTCTTGAGCGCAGGTGCCAGCGGCGCGCCGCCGGATATGCACACGTTGAGGCTCTTGAACGATGTGCTGCCCATCTTCGGATGATCGAGCAGCGCCTGATACATCGTGGGCACGCCGGGCAGCGCAGTCGCCTTGATCCGCTGGATCGTGGCGAGCGTCATCTTGGCATCAAAACGCGGCAGCATCGCAATCATCCCGCCCGCAAGAACCGTGCGGTTCAATACGCAGGTGTTGGCAAAGACATGGAAGAATGGCAGCACCCCAACGATCCGGTCCGCTTGCCCCGCGCGCGGATCAAGCGCGTGAACCTGGCGGGCGTTCGCTGTCATATTCTGGTGCGACAGCATCGCCCCTTTGGGCACACCCGTGGTCCCGCCGGTATATTGGATCAGCGCAATTTCACTGGCATCGATTGCAACGGGTTTGAACGCACCGGTAACCGATGCCATCCGCAATACCCGCGCATCATCGGGCAAAACCGCAATGTCCTTGCGCTTGAACAGCTTGTAGAGCGCTCGCTTGACTGGTGGCAGCGCATCGGCAATCGCGCCGACAATGATCCGGTCGATCAGCCCCTGATCCAGCAAGGCCGTCGCCGTGGCCATCAATTGCGGGACATCACTGGTCACAATGACGCGGGCCCCGCTGTCCGATACCTGATGCGCAAGCTCAGCGACCGAATAGAGCGGCGACATGTTGACGATAAGCCCACCGGCCATCAGCGCCCCGTAATAGGCCACCAGATAATCGGGGACGTTGGGCAGGAACAGGCCAATCCGGTCGCCTTTCGCCATCCCCTGCGCCTGAAGCCCGCCGGCAAAATCGCGAGCTCGGGCTGCAATATCGGCATAGCTTGATTGCGCGCCTATAAAATCGGTGAGGATGGCCGTCGGCGTTTTTGCCGCACTCGCGGCGAACATCGCCGGAAGCGTCATCGGGGCAAAAGTCCGGTCCCACGCCGACGGGTGCACATAATGCTCTCGCCAGACGCTTGACTGTTCGTTCATCGGCAAAAGTCTAGGCTAGGCCGCTGAATAAAAATAGACCCCGTTACGGTCTTCCTTCACGGCACGCCCGGTCACTTCGAGATGGCGCAAATGCGCGAGTGCTTCGCCCGTCGCGAGGCCGAGAATACTGTCGTCGATGGCACGCGCGAACAGGACGCCGAAGCAATCGACAGCGCGGCGCGGTTCCTCGGCAAGGCGCGATTGCAGCCGGTCGAGACTGACGCGGTGCCCCTCCTCAAGCCGGTCGAGCCGCGCATGAAGCCCCTTGAACGGTTCGCCGTGCGCGGGCAGCACGAGCAGGCTATCGGGCAGCGCGCGGAACTTGGTGATCGACGCCAGCCATTC
>JAYUQI010000235.1:0-7603 GCA_043756805.1 Sphingomonas sp. | reverse complement strand
GACGGTCCAGTCGATGCCGCTGACGGTGCTCGACATCGTCAATCCCGGTCTTGGCCTCGGCGGCAACGCCAGTGGCAGCGTCAGTTTCAACCAGCAGGCCGACGGCAGTGCGCCGACGGGCCGCGCCGATCTGCGCATCCGCAATCTGACGCGATCGGGGCTGGTGCTGTCGTCGAAGCCTGTTGATGCGGGCGTGGCCGCCGTGCTGACCGGCAATGGCCTTGTCCTGCGCGCCGTGGCGTCAAGCGGCGGGCAGACGGTCGGGCGTGCCCAGGCGCGCCTGTCACCACTGGGGCGCGGCGACCTGACCAGCCGCCTGACCAATGCCCCGCTGTTCGCGCAAGTCCGTTACAATGGCCCGGCGGACACGCTGTGGCGGCTCACCGGCGTCGAGAGTTTCGATCTTTCCGGCCCCGTTGCGGTCGGCGCGGATGTCGGCGGCACGATCAACAATCCGCAGATTCGCGGATCCTTCGCGACCCAGAATCTGCGTCTTGAAAGCCCGCTCAGCGGCACCGTGTTGACCGGGATTCAGGCGCGCGGCAATTTTGGCGGGTCGAAACTGGTCATCGACAATTTCACGGCAACGGCCGGGCGCGGGACACTGGCGGGGCGCGCGGCGTTCGATCTGGCGGCAGCCAATGGCTTCGGCATCGACATTACGGCGAGCGCAACCAATGCCGAGCTGATCAAGCGGGACGACGTGTCGGCCACCGTCACCGGCCCGCTGACGATCCGGTCGGATGGCGCAAGCGGGATCATCTCGGGCGATGTCGATCTGGTGCGCAGCGCGTTCCGCCTGGGGCAAGCCAATGCCACCGCAGCCGTGCCGCGCCTTAAAGTCCGCGAGATCAATCGCCCCGCCGACCGCGCCGAAGTGGCAGCCGCGCCGATGCGCTGGGGCCTCGACATCAAGGCGCGCGCGCAAAATCAGCTTGCCGTCACCGGCCTCGGTCTCGACAGCGAATGGGAAGGTGCAATCAATCTCGGCGGGACACTCGATGCGATGCGCATCACCGGGCGGCTCGATGTCGTGCGCGGGGGGTATGAATTTGCCGGGCGGCGCTTCGATCTCGATCGCGGGACGATCCGCTTTCAGGGTGCCTCGCCGCCCGATCCGGTGCTCGATATTCAGGCAAACGCGAGCATCCAGTCGATTGCCGCGACGATCAAGGTTATCGGCACCGCGTCGCGTCCCGAAATCACGTTCGCCAGCGTCCCCGCGTTGCCACAGGATGAATTGCTGTCACGGTTGCTGTTCGGGACGTCGATCACCAACCTGTCAGCGCCCGAAGCATTGCAACTGGCGGCGGCCGTGACGAGCCTGCGCGGCGGGGGCGGGGGGCTCGATCCGATCAATGCCGTGCGCCGTGCCATCGGCCTCGACCGGCTGCGCATCGTCGCGGCGGATGCGACGACGGGCGCAAAGACATCGGTTGCAGCGGGCAAATATATCACGCGGCGCACTTATGTCGAAGTGATCAGCGACGGGCAGGGCTATTCGGCGACGCGCATCGAGTTTCAGGTGACGCGCTGGCTGTCGCTGCTGTCGACGATTTCGACCATCGGTCGGCAAAGTGCCACGGTCAGGGTGTCGAAGGATTATTGAAACAGCTTTGGCAAAAATCCGCATGGCTGAGCCTGTCGAAGCCCTGTCCTTCTACTTGAACGTCGCATGAAGAAGGACAGCCCTTCGACAGGCTCAGGGATACGGTTTTTCCTTATTCAGCTCACACCACCTTTCTTCCCACCCAGATCACCCGCCCGATCACATCAACCCGCGCGGCGGGGACGTCGGGCCAGCTGGGATAGGCCGGATTGTCGCTGCGCACGGCAACGCTTCGTCCCGCTGGATTGACCGCCAGCCGCTTCACGTTGAGCGCATCATCGATGCGGATCACGTAAATCCCGTCGCGCAGCCGGTCGCCCGCGTCGCCGCGATCCACGAGAATGTCATCGCCGTCGTTGAGCGTCGGCATCATCGAATCGCCTTCGACGCGGATCGCCGAGACCATATCGGGCGTCGCGGTCAGCCGCCGCAGCCAGGCAGCATCGAAACCAAAGCGCGCTTCGACCCGCTCACTGTCGGGCAGCGCGCCCGGCCCCGCCGATGCGCCGACCGACATCTGCGGAATTGAAATCAGGCCACTGCGTTTGCGGATGGCCGAAGCAGGCGGAGTTTCGACGGGGCCACCCAGCACCGCTTCGGGCACGCCATAATAGCGCGCCAGCGTCCGCCGGTCTTCCTCGTCCAGCTTCCTTGGCACGCCGCGTTTGATGAACTGTTGAACATAAGCCGCATTGCGCCCGAGCAGCCGCGACAGCGCGACACTGCTGTCACCACGATCATTCATCAGCCGTTCGAGGGTATCGCGCGCGTCAACCATAAAAATGACATAGCGATAGGAATAATCCTAGACAAGTAGGAAAATGCTCTTGAAATAGGAAAAATCCTATCACTGAGTCGTATCAATTGTCGAAGGAGTTGGGCGGTGTACTTGCGGAAAATAATCGAAACCTATCTGAAAGTCTCGGGCACGCCTGCAACGCGCTTCGGGCGTGAAGCGGTGCGCGATCCGCGGCTGGTCCATGACATGCGGCGCGGCCGCGAAATCGGGCCGCGCGTGGCCAAGCGCATCATCGCTTTTATCGCGGAGCGCAGCGCGTGACCCGCCCCGCACACCGCGCGCTAATCGACGCGCTGGCCGATTATCTCGGCCCGCTCGACGATGTCGTCGCAAAAACACGCGACTGGGCCAGCGCGACCTTTGTCGGCATGCGGCATGAATTGTGCTTCACTTGCGCGGCGTCAGCGACGTTGATTGACGCGCTTCCCGACATTGATTTGCCGATGATCGGGCATTTCGTCGCGGATTTGGTGCTGGTCTCGTCGGTTTGGGACGGGTTGTTGCATCATGTCGTGATCGAATTGCTGACGGTGCGCGAATGACAGCAGAAAATGCCGTATGCCTGAGCTTGTCGAAGGCCTGTCCTTCTTTGCCGCTGCAGCCAAGAAAGGACAGCCCTTCGACAGGCTCAGGGATGCGGCTTTCTTATGGATAACGCACGAGAGGCATCGTGAGAACTTCGAGAACTTCACCCCGTCGCCGGCATCAGCTTTTTCAACAACCGCCGCACCATGACGATTAATGTGACCGACCCGATGGCAACGCCCACGGCAATGATGATCGCCAGCACCGGGCTCGCAATCGCGGCCACCAGCAACCCCGTTGCGGTGACATCCTCACCGGTCGAGACGACGACATTGCTGAACGGTTCGGGGCTGGCGTTGACCACCGCGCGCGATCCGGCTTTCGCGGCATGGCCCATCAGCGCCGCGCCCCCGCCGAGCAGCAATGTGACGACTTGCCAGGTCGGGTCATTGGCATCGACCACGGCCAGCGCCAGCAGCGCCCCGCCAACCGGGCGGATCGCGGTGTGAACCGCATCCCACAGCGAGTCGATCCAGGCGACCTTGTCCGCGAGAAACTCGGCAAAAACGCCAAACCCCGCCGCGCCGATCACCCACGGGGAGGCCAGCACTTGCAGCCCGTGCAAATGCTCAGGGAGCGCAATCCAGCCGATACGCATCGCGATGCCGGTTGCCAGCACGCACATATAAACGCGCCAGCCCGAAAGCAGGCTGAGGCTGGCAGCAGTGCCGATAAGGCTGATCAAATCCATGCCGCTGTGCTGCCACGCTCTTTGCACGCTGGCAATGTTGCGGCTAGGCGAGGGGGCATGACCGACGATGCCATTCCCGCTGCCACGCTTGTCCTGTTTCGCGAAACTGCGGCGGGCGCCGCCGAGCATTTGTTCGTCGAGCGCGCAGGGACGATGTCCTTTGCGGCGGGGGCAATTGTTTTTCCCGGCGGGCGTGTTGATGAAGGCGACAGGCTGCTTGCGACGCATTTCCCCGATCTCGACCCCGACGACGCTGCGGCGCGGATTGCCGCGATCCGCGAGACGATCGAGGAAGCGGGCGTCGCGGTTGGCTTTGAAAGGCTGCCCGATGCCGCGCTGCTCGCAACGATGCGCGCGCAGTTGCTTGAGGGGATGGTTTTCAGCGATGTCATTGCGGCAGCCGGACTGACGCTTGATCCGTCCGTGCTCACCTGTTTTGCCCGCTGGCGCCCGAACATGCGCGAAACACGCAATTTCGATACGCGCTTTTACATGGCGCGCATGCCCGATGGCGCCGCGATGGCAAGTGTCGACGCCACCGAAAATGTCCGGCTGTTCTGGGGCACGGCACAAAGCGTGCTCGACGACGCCGATGCGGGCCGCGTCCATGTCATCTTTCCGACACGGCGCAATCTGGAGCGGTTGGCAAAACTCGGATCGCTCGACGCCGCACGCGCCGAGGTTGCGGTCATTGCGCCCGAAAAGATCACGCCGTTTTTCGAGATGCGCGACGGCGAGCGGTATTTATGTATCCCCGAGGATCGGGGGTATCCGGTGACATCGGAGCTGCTTTCGTCGGCCGTGCGGGGGTAGTTCGGCCTAAACCCGTCATTCCCGCGAAGGCGGGAATCCAATGCCCAATCTCGAGCCTCGGACCCCCGCCTTCGCGGGGGTGACGAAGTTTTTAGCGAGTATGTTTCGACTAATTCGGCAGTGCCCAAGGCTCGATTTTGTCGACCCATTCGGGATAGAATGCCGGTTCGCGGGTCGACCATCCGGGCGCGGTGGCGGCAGCTTCGCTGATTGACTGGAGCAGGGCGCGGCGGCGCTCGGGGTGAAGATGCGGCAGCGATGCAGCGGCACAGAATGCCCCCGGCAGCCACGGCCGTGCGCTCGCGCCGATCAGCCGTTCATAAAGAAACCGATACGCGCCAAAGCTCGGCAAGCGATCCTGGCCGAGATCAAAAGCACTCATCGTGACAAGCGGGGCCATGAACGGCTCGACACGGTCAAGTCCTGAATCCTCGGGCACGCTGTCACGCAAAGCCTCGAGCCGCGCATAAAGTTTCGCCTGCGCTTTGATGCTGGCGGATTCGATCAGATCGCGCGACCAGATGTCGAGCGCGTCGGCGCGCTGGAGCCCGACATCAAGCGAGCGGCGGATATAGCGCTGCGTCGATGAGGGAAAGCTCGCGAATTCCTTCATTTCGGAAAGTGTGGCGGCTCCGTCGGCCCCGCGTGCGGTCGTACCCATAATCACTCGCCCCTTTGCCCAAAAAGCGTCCTGTGATGCAGCTTGCGCTTTTTTGGTTAGCGCAACCTTAACAGCAGGGAATCATGGTTTGTGCTGCGATGCAATATAAATCGCACTGCTCGTGCTCCTGCGAAGGCAGGAGCCCTGAAGCGAGAGTGCATTGCCGATAAACAAAGCTCCTGCTTTCGCAGGAGCACAGCGGAATGTGAAAAAATGGGTGGGGGTTTCTGTTGCTCGGCACCCCCGGGCCGCCGGTTTCCACTTCTGTTGCCCGGTGTGGTCCGTACCGCGCTCAGGCTTTCTAACTTCGTCCGTGAAGACTTAGTTAGGCAGCAATTGCGAGGGCCTCGTTATCGTTGGCACCTATTGGTTTTGAACGGTTTTAAGGCGCATTCAGGCCTGGCAAAAATACCGCTTTTCAACACACGTCGATCCTAGTTCGGCCCCGTCAGGATCCCTGATCGACCGGGGCCGAAACAAGGATTTTGGTGGAGCCGCCGGGTACCGCCCCCGGGTCCGCTGTGTCTATGACACGACATCATTCATCACCATCTCCGGACGAATCCGGCAGTGCCAATATAGGGCAGTGGCCGTTAATTAAAAGGGCGTACTCAACTTGCCGTTCATGTTCAGCGCGTTAAGAGAAAAGCATGTTAACGCAACGATCCCGGTACGCGCTGCGCGCGATGCTTGTTCTGGCCAGTGAAACCACCGGGCAACCCCCGGTTCCGATGAGCCGGATTGCCGACGAAGCGCAGATCCCGCGCAAGTTCCTCGAAATCATATTGGGCGAATTGCGCAATGCCGGATTCGTCGTTTCGACTCGCGGCAAATCGGGCGGTTTTCACCTCGCGCGGCCCGCACATCTTATTTCATTCGGCGACATTATCCGCACGATCGAAGGACCACTCGCGCTCGTCGCTTGCGTCAGCCGCACAGCCTATAAACGCTGCAAGGATTGCCGCAGCGAAGCGACCTGCGCGATCCGTAGGGCGATGATGATCGTGCGCGATGATACTGCACGTATCCTCGACGGCACGAGCCTTGCGACTGCGACGGCCGAGGATCTCGAGGCCGCATAGGCTCTAATTTGCACCGACCACATGCAATCCCGTTCGTCACCCCCGCGAAGGCGGGGGTCCAACGCCCAATGTCGAGATCGGGCGTTGGATTCCCGCCTTCGCGGGAATGACGAAGCGGATAGACTATCCTTATTTCTTCAAACCGTCGCGGATTTCGCGGAGGAGCAATATGTCCTCGGGCGTTGCATCAGCGGCGGGTGCGCGCGGCATTGCCTTGTTTGCGGTCTTGATGATCATGAAAATCACGAACGCGAGAACGAGGAAGGCGATCACTTCGCTGATGAAGTGGCCATAAGCGAACACGGGGACGCCCGCTGCTTTCATGCCCGCCAGTGTCTCGGCTGTTCCCGCTGGCACGGCGGCAATCGCCACATACATGTTCGTAAAATCGACGCCGCCGGTGAACACGCTCAGGATCGGGTTGATGAAATCTTCGGTCAATGCGGTCACGATCTTGCCGAATGCCGCGCCGATGATGACGCCGACGGCGAGATCGAGCACGTTACCGCCCGCAACGAAAGCCTTGAATTCGGATACCATACTCATAGCAAACCCCTCGTTTTTTTAACTATGTCTTTACCATGCTCCTTTCGCATTCGATTGCAACCCTGCGGCAGACCTTGATGCGAAACGAATTGCACCTTTGGCGGGGAGTGGTGTATTAGCTGCGTAGAACAATATCGCTGGAGACCACTTATGCCGTTCGACCGTCGCTTTGCCCTGCTTGCCCCGCTCGTTGCTGTCTCGCTCGCCGGGTGCGGGATCAACTCGATCCCGACCGCAGAAGAGAATGCCAAAGCCAAATGGGCGAATGTTCAGGCGGATTATCAACGACGTGCGGACTTGATCCCCAATCTCGTTGAAACCGTGAAGGGCTTTGCCAAGCAGGAATCAACGGTCCTGACGCAAGTGACCGAGGCCCGCGCGCGGGCGACGGCGACGCCACTTGCGCCCGCCGATCTGACCGATCCGGCGAAGGTAAAAGCGTTTCAGGAAGCGCAGGGTGCGGTCACGGCAGCACTTGTAAACATTCGTAACATTACCGAGGCCTATCCCCAGCTGAGCTCGAACACGAACTTCCTCGCGCTGCAATCGCAGCTGGAGGGGACCGAGAATCGCATCAATGTGTCGGTCAAGGATTATAACGAAGCCGTGCAGGCGTTTAATACGACGATCCGCACCTTTCCCGATGCGATTGGTGCCAAGATTTTTTACGGGTCGAAACCGATGGTGACCTATACCGCAACGGCACCCAATGCGGACCGCGCGCCAACGGTGAAGTTCTGACGACCAAGGCATCTGCCATTCCCGTCATTCCCGCGAAGGCGGGAATCCAACTCCTGAGGCTCGACATTAGGGGTTG
>JAYUQI010000234.1:0-2848 GCA_043756805.1 Sphingomonas sp. | reverse complement strand
ATCAGCGGGTCGAGATAGTCGTCGTCGATCCGCCGGTATAGCACGTCTATCGGCCGGTAACCGCGCGTGGTGCGCATCGCGACCCTGCCATCGACAATGCGGATGTCGT
This sequence comes from Sphingomonas sp., assembly GCA_043756805.1. Lineage (GTDB taxonomy): Bacteria > Pseudomonadota > Alphaproteobacteria > Sphingomonadales > Sphingomonadaceae > Sphingomonas_O. The sequence continues at coordinate 2,739 of JAYUQI010000234.1, read as the reverse complement.
GGCCCTCGACCAGATCGGCGCCCATCTGGTCGGCGAGAAACGCATGTTCATAATAAGCGCTGTTGTGGATACCCGGCGTCAGCACCGCGACCACGGGATCGCCCTTGCACGCGGGCGGGGCTACACGGTTAAGCGACTGGCGCAGGTTTTTGGGATAATCGCTGACGTTGCGGACTCGGATACTGCTGAACAGTTCGGGAAACATGTTCATCATCGTCTCGCGGTTTTCGAGCATATACGACACACCCGAGGGCGTGCGGGCATTGTCCTCGAGCACGAAAAACTCGTCCGGCCCGGTACGCACCAGATCAACGCCGACAATATGCGTGTACACTCCGCCAGGCGGCAGGAAACCGATCATTTGGCTAAGGAATGCGGAGTTGTTTTGCAACAGGCTGATCGGCAGCCGTCCGGCGCGGACGATTTCCTGCCGGTGGTAAATGTCCTGCAAGAATGCGTTAATCGCGCGCACCCGCTGCTCGATGCCGCGCGTGACCTTGCTCCATTCGCGCGCCGATACGATCCGCGGGATGATGTCGAAGGGGATCAGGCGTTCCTCGGCCTCGTCATCACCATAGACGGCGAATGTTATCCCGGTCCGCCTGAAGAACTGTTCGGCCTCACGCGCCTTGCCGCGCAGCTGTTTACTGTCCTGATTGCAGAACCACTCATGATAGGCAGCATAAGCTGCGCGCGTGGCACCATCCTCTTTCAGCATTTCGTCGAAGCAGGGCGGTTTGGAGGGCATTGGAGCCAAGGTTGCACAAATTCGTGGCAGATAACAAGCACCTTCGCACCTGCACAATATTTGAGCATTCCACGCGCTTAGAAAAAGTGACTGTCACCTTTTCTGGCGGATCAGAAATCGACAGCAACGCCTTTTAATTCCCAATCGCCATAGCGTACGGGGTCAAGACGGTCCGGATCGGGTTCCTCGCCGCGCACCATAGGCTCCGGCTGCGGCACCGGCGGGCTTTTTGACAGATGCGCTGGTGCTTTAACGTGCGGCGGGCGCTTACCCATAAAGGCGTTCCTCAAATAAGATAAAGCAGCAATCTGCCTTTTTGACCGCAAGTTCAAGCGGCCTTTCTATTCGGAGCATCGCGGCCTAAAGCGCGGGACTATGAACGACGAAATTTCCGGTCTCCCTACCCGTCGCGCGGCATTGCGCCTCCTTGATGCGGTGATGCGGATGGGTACGCCGATGGATCAGGCAACGGCGAACGCGACCAAGGGCCTGTCACCACCCGACCGCGCGCTGGCGATTGCGATTGCGCAGGAAACCCTGCGCTGGTCGGTTGACCTTGATGTCCTGATCGACAGTAAAACCAAACAGCCATTGCCCGACGATGCCAAGGCGCGGGCGGTGCTTCGGCTGGCACTGGCGCAGATTTTACGGCTGGGAACGCCGCCGCATGCGGTGATTGCGACGGCGTTGCCGCTTGTCGACAAAGGGCCACGGCGGCTGGTGCACGGCGTGCTCGGTTCGCTGCTGCGTGCCGAAGCGGCATTGCCTGAATTGCCCTCGCTGCCCGATGCCGTGGCAATGCGGTGGCAACCTGCTTGGGGAGATGCGATGCTGGCAGGAGCGCAGGCGGCGCTTTCCGAACCACCACCATTGGATCTGGCATTGCGTGACCCGACGTCGACCACCGAATGGGCCGCGCGGCTTGGCGGATTTAGTCTGATGCCCGGTCATATCCGCCTGCCACGCGGCACGGCAGTGGAAGAACTCGACGGCTATGACGAAGGTGCATGGTGGGTGCAGGATCTGGCGGCGAGCCTGCCTGCGCGGTTGCTTGGCGACGGCAACGGCAAACGCGCACTAGACCTGTGTGCGGCACCTGGCGGCAAGACGATGCAGCTATCGGCTGCGGGTTTCACCGTCACCGCGCTCGATAATTCGGCGCGGCGGATGGACCGGTTGATGGCCAATCTGGAGCGCACCCAACTGAATGCAGAGCGGGTCACTGCCGACGTAATGGATTGGGAACCAGCCGCGCCGTACGACGCCATCTTGCTCGATGCGCCGTGCAGCGCCACTGGCACCATGCGCCGCCATCCCGATGTGTTGCAGCGGATCGACATCAAACAAATCAATAATCTGGCAGCAATCCAAAGCGCTATGCTCGACCGCGCGGCGGATTGGGTGAAGCCCGGCGGTGTGTTGGTATTTGCCACTTGTTCGCTGGAGCCGGTTGAAGGCGAGGCGCAGGCCGAGGCGTTTTTGGGGCGGCATCCCGAATACGCGACACTGCCAGCGACCACAGACGAAATGCCAGCCGGGATATCGGCGAACGCGCAAGGCCACGTTCGCACGATGCCGCCAATGCTCGCGGACCAGGGCGGGCTTGACGGATTTTTCGTGGCGCGATTTGTGCGGGCCTCATGAAAGGCCTGCCAAATAACACCGAAGCCCTGAGCCGCTGGCGCGAAAGCGCTGGCGAAAGTCGAAGGGCGGCTCTCGGCTGGGACGCGCCCTTCGACGGACCCAGCCGCTACGCGTCTGCTGCTCAGGGCTACGGTTATAAATCAAATGGTTGAGAGAATCATGAAATGACCATTGCTCCCACACTCACCACCGCACGCCTGTCCATCGAGCCGATATCGCTCGATCATTGGGAAGACTATGCCGCCGCATGGGCCGATCCACGCATGACTAAATTTGTTGGTGGAAAGCCGCGCACTGAGGCTGAGAACTGGATCAAGTTCCTTTCTGGGTCAGCTTTGTGGAGCTTT
>JAYUQI010000233.1:0-2848 GCA_043756805.1 Sphingomonas sp. | reverse complement strand
CAGGCGTGACAGTAACGCTTGAACTGCCGCTTGTCGCAACGGGCGATGTCGACGGGACGCTGGTCCGTGCGGGCGGTGGTAATCTTGAGGGCATCGATCTCGAACTCGTCGACGTGGAAGGACGTGCGGTGGCGCGCACGCGATCGGACTTCGACGGCTTCTTCCTGTTCGAAGCCGTGCCTTACGGTCGCTATTCGGTGCGGATCGCTACGCTGTCGGCGCAAGCGTCCGAGCTTGATTCGATACTGGCGGGGCAGGCGCTGGTCGGCGAGACAACGCCGTCGGTGCATCTGGGCGCCGTGGCGGCGCAGGTCATGGGCATTCGGGCGTCGAAGTAGAGTGGGTCCGTCGTGGCAAAGCCGTGTCGTCAGTCGTCGCTTTGGCGACGCTGGCCGGTCCAATCGCCTTGAGTACGCAATAGCCTTGCTATTGCTGTGCGCGATTGGACTGGTGCGGCCAAGAAGACTCGAACTTCCACGGGCTTTCGCCCACAACGACCTCAACGTTGCGCGTCTACCAGTTCCGCCATGGCCGCACAGCCATCAGCTGCCGTGTAAGGACAGCGGGGTAGGCGCGGGCCTCTAGCAAAGCCGATGCCTGCCCGCAATGCCCCTAATTCGCCCCCTCTTTCGTTCCTTCTTTCGGCGGCGCGCCCGAGAAGCTGAGATTAAGCTTTTTCGATCCCTTGGGCACATCGATTTCGGCCGAATCAAATTCGATTTTGCCACGCGCTTCGATGGTCCGTTTGGGCGGCGTGATTGTCCAGCCATAGACCACACGGCCCTGCGCGTCGCGCAACTCCGCAAGAATGTCGGGAACGCGCTGCGCGCTGTCGGTCGGGTTCACGATGCGGCCCGTAAGTGCGAACAGCTCGTTGCCGCTGAGCAGTTCACGCCGCTCGGGCTTGCGCGGCACTTCGAGGAGCAGCGGCACATCGATCTGTCCGCCCGGCAGTCCGGCCCGTGCCAAGAGACCGGTCACGAACGTTGGTGTCCCAAAAAATTGAACCGCAACAACGCCCGCCATTAACAATGCCGCGACGATCGCCGCTGCCAATGTCCAGCGCTTGGCCGGATTGCGGCGCGGGCCAAAAGGCGGCGATGGCGCAAAAGCATCATAGTCTTCGTCAATCGCGTCAGGTGTCGGCGTGATCTGGGCTGGTATGGGAACAACGGGCGGCGGCACAAAAACAGGCTGTGCGCGCTCGACCCGGGGTTCGGGCACGGCCTCTTCAGGCGCTGGTGTCGTTGCCTGAATCGCACGTTCGACGAGATCGAGCGGGGCAGGCTCCTGAAACCAGCTATGCCTGCACGAAGCGCAGCGAACCTGGCGCCCCGATGGCCCCACGGCGCTGTCGGGCACGACATATCGGGTGCGGCAGGCGGGGCATGACAGGATCATTACAGATGCGATACTCTGAAAGCGTAACTTGCGGCAACCTAAGCACTGTGCGTGCCGTGCTGGCAAGCGCTTCCCTTTACGGATGCGCCTTCGCCGTGCGATGGCAGAACCACTGCTAAGTGTCGGGCGTGGGGACCGTGAGTAATATTGTCCAGTTCGAAAATGTGGGGCTCCGCTATGGCACCGGAACCGAAACGCTCTCCGACCTCAGCTTTTCGCTGTCGCGCGGGGCGTTTTACTTTCTGACCGGCCCGTCGGGTGCGGGAAAAACTTCGCTGCTGAAGCTACTCTATCTCGCGCAGCGACCCAGCCGCGGGCAAATTCGCATGTTTGGCGAAAATCTCGTTGCGGCGCCGCGTGGACGACTTCCTGCTTTCCGACGGCGTATCGGCGTGGTCTTTCAGGACTTTCGCCTCGTCCAGCATCTCTCTGCCTTTGACAATGTTGCACTTCCCCTGCGTGTCGCTGGCACCGATGAGCGCGAGATTGCCGCGCCGGTGCGTGAAATGCTCGCATGGGTCGGTTTGCAGGACCGCGCCGATGCGCGTCCTGCGACGCTTTCGGGCGGCGAGCAGCAGCGCGTGGCGATTGCGCGCGCGGTGATCGGGCGGCCTGATTTGCTTGTCGCTGACGAACCGACGGGCAATGTCGATCCCGAAATGGCGCAGCGCTTGCTGCATCTCTTCGATGGGCTCAACCGCCTCGGCACGACTGTCGTGGTCGCAACGCACGATCTTCATTTGCTCAGTCGCGTCGGGACCGCGCAGATGATGCGGCTTGATCGCGGGCGGTTGTCCGATCCGACCGGTGCACTTAAATATCCGCCGCTGAGTGAAGATACATGAGCACCGCCCTACGTGCCTCGGCGGCCGACCGGCGCTTGCTCCCCGAAGGACGGCTGGCGGGGCCGATGCCGTGGGTGATCGCGATCATGACGTTTCTGACCGTGCTCGCGGCGGGGGCGGGACTCGCGCTGGGCAATGCGGCGTCGGGGCTGGGCGACCAGCTCGCGGGCAAGCTGACCATCCAGATTGTCGAACCAAACCCCGACAGTCGCGACCGGCAGACGCGCACCGTGCTTGCCGAACTTGCGCAGCTTGGCTCCGTGGCGCAGGCAACGCGTGTCGACGAAGCGCGGATGCGCGAATTGCTCAGCCCCTGGCTTGGACAGGAAGGTCTGGATGCTGATCTGCCAGTGCCATCTTTGATTGACGTGTCGCTGCGCGCCAACGATGCGCGCGTGATCAGCGAATTAACGGCCACGGTAAAGGCCGTTGCACCGTCAGCGCGCGTCGATGCAGATGCGCAATGGATGGGACCGTTGCAGGGATTGTTGTCCACCTTACGATGGCTCTCGGTCGCCCTCGTCGCGCTTATGGCGGCTACGATGGCAGCCGCAGTGGTGTTGGCGGCGCGGACGGCACTGGTCACACATCGTTCGACGATC
>JAYUQI010000232.1:0-7650 GCA_043756805.1 Sphingomonas sp. | reverse complement strand
CAAAAACATATGACAGCGGGCGAGGGTGAGTTTTCGGCGCTGTCCTATGCCGATGCCAGCGCGCGGATTGCCGACGGGCGCAAGATTGTCGAAGATGCCATCGGGCGACCGGTCGCGGGGTTCATCGCCCCGGCGTGGCTATATTCGGCGGGGGCGCTCGATGCCGTGCGCGACGCCGGTTTTGCGCTTGCGGAAGATCATATGAAAGTCTGGCACCCCGCGTCGGGCCGCGTGGTGGCGCGCGGACCCGTCATTACCTGGGCAAGCCGCAGCCCGGGCCGCATCCGCAGTTCGCTGATGGTCGCCGCCGCCGCACGCATCTTGCCGCAAGCGCTGCCGACCGCGCGTATTGCCGTGCATCCCGGCGATGTCACCGTGCCTGCTTTGCTCGACAGCATCGATGCGACATTCGCGCGCTTTGCCGCGACGCACGTGCCGTCGCGCTATGCCGATCTGATCGCCTGAATGCGGATCCTCACGTTTCTGCACAGTTTCGAACCCGGCGGCGTCGAGCGTGATGCGCTGCGCCTGAATGCCGAATGGGCAAAGCTGGGTGCTGACGTCCGCATCGTGCTGGGTCGGCGCGAGGGGCGGTTGGCGGATGAAGCGCCCGATCTGGATTATGGCGTGCTTCAGCAAGGGGGGCGATCGACAGCGGCGTTCGAAACGCTGTGGATGATCTGGAAACTGCCAGCGGCAATCCGCGCCATCCAGCCCGATATACTGTTCTGCGCCGGCAACACCTATTCGATTGTCGCGGTGGCAATGCGGCTGATCCTCGGGCGCAAATGCCCGCCGATTGTGCTCAAGGTCAGCAACGACCTGCAACGTCGCGATCTTCCCGCGCTCATGCGCTGGGCCTATCATTTGTGGCTTCGGGTTCAGGTGCCGGTTTTCGCTGCAATTGTGGTGATGGCCGAACCGGCGCGGGCAGAAGTGACGCAGGTGATGCGCGTGCCGCCATCACGCGTGACGGTCATCAACAACGCATCAGTGCGTCAGGATGATCTCGACCGGTTTGCGGCAGCGCGGGACAGGGTGGCGCGCGACCACAGCGGGCGGCATTTCCTCGCTGTGGGTCGTCTTGTCGCGCAAAAGAATTTTGCGTTGCTGCTGCGTGCCTTTGCCCGGATTGCGCGCGAGGATGACCGGCTGACTTTGATCGGCGAAGGACCGCATCGGTCTGTGCTCGAGCGCCTTGTTATGACGTTGGGCATCGCGGCAAAAGTCGACATGCCGGGCCATATCAATCCGCTTTACGATCCATTCGCGCGCGCCGATGCTTTCATCCTGTCGTCTGATTATGAAGGGCTCGGCGTCGTTGTTGTCGAAGCGCTGGCAGCGGGTGTGCCTATCGTCGCTACCGACTGTTGCGTGAACATGCCGATGCTGGTCGAGGGAGCCGGGTTTCTCGTGCCCATCAAAGACGCCGCCGCGCTCGCCGACGCGATGGACCGGATCAAGGCGCTGCCCGTCGATGTGTCAAAAATGCGCGCCCGTGCACGTGGTTTCAGCGTCGAAACGACGGCGCCCGACTGGATCATGCTCTTTGATATGGTGGCGGTTGATTGGTCGGGGAAAGAGGATTCGAACCTCCGGCCCCTGCCTCCCGAAGGCAGTGCTCTACCGGGCTGAGCTATTCCCCGACCGATCCGGTGCATGTGCCCAAGGGCACTGCAAGGCGACGGCCCCTAGCGACCCCAGGGTCGCGTATCAACCCCGCGCACGAGGCTGGTTACGCTAAAGGCGCGCGCCAAGCATCTCTGCCACACGGGTAAATTTCTCGCGTGGCGCGCCGTCGCGGGCACGGGCGGTTTCGGCGGCTTCGATTTTCTGCCAGTCGCGGAACGTAACACTATCGACGCCCCGGCTTTCGAGCAGTATGTCAAGCGCCGGGCGACCCTGCTTCCCCGCGCCATCGCCGATGTCCGCCTCGACCAGGTCGGCGACGGCATACCCATCGGGCCGGTTGGTGCCGATCGTGCCGCTCGGCCCGCGCTTCGCCCAGCCGACGCAATACAGGCCGGGCAGGATGCGGCCCCCGTCATTGGCAAACCGTCCCCGGCCATGTTCATAGGGGACGCCTTCAATCGGTGGTGTCTGGTAGCCGATACAGGCGACGATCAGGCTCGCCGGAATGGCATAGGTCTCGCCTGTGCCGACCGACCGGAGATCAGCATCGAGCCGCGTCCGCTCGACGATAACGCGTTCGGCGCGGCCGTCGCCTTCGATTGCGACGGGCATGGCGAAGAAATCAAAGTCGATGGCCAGCGCTTTGCCCGCGAGCGGTTCGGCGGCAAAGCGGCGCAGGTGCGTCACCGATTTTCGCATGCCGGGTTCGAGCAACGAGTCGTCGCCCTCCGGCGGCAAGTCACGCGCATCGACAAAGGGTTGCGCACGATCGAGATGGCCGAGCTCACCAAGCTCCTTGGGCGTCATCGCAATCTGGTGTGGCCCGCGCCGTCCGAGCACCGAAACGCGGACAATGCCCGCCGCATCAAGCGCATCGAGAGCGTGGGCCGCAATGTCCGACCCCGCGAACTCGGTGCGTGTCTTGGACAGGATACGCGCCACGTCGAGCGCGACATTGCCATTGCCGATCACAACCGCCCCGGGACCGCTCAGCGCGGGGTTCAGGTCGGCATGATCGGGATGGCCATTATACCAGCCGACAAAAGCTGCCGAGCCAACCACGCCCGGCAAGTCCGCTCCGGGGATGTCCAGCGCCCGATCGTTCGGCGCGCCCGTGGCCAGCACAACGGCGTCATACAGGTCTTGCAATTCGGTGATGCTGACATCCTTGCCCACCGTGACATTTCCGACAAAACGGACTGTGTCCGACAGGTTGACGGCTTCATACCGGCGATAGACGGCCTTGATCGACTGATGATCGGGGGCAACGCCCGATCGGATCAGGCCGTAGGGGACGGGGAGACGGTCAATGATGTCGATGCGGGCGTCGGCGCCAAATGCTTTCTGGACAGCTTCGGCGGTATAATAGCCCGCTGGGCCTGATCCGACGATTGCGATGTGGCGCATGGCATCCCCTTTATGCTCCGGCGCGATGCTAACGTGTTGATGGGGGCTGGCAAGGGGCGAAAGCGGCGCTATGCGTTTGCACGATGAATGTGATCGAAGCCGTCGCCGTTGCTCTTGGGCTTGCCAACATAACGCTGATCATCCGCCGCAGCATCTGGAACTACCCGTTCGGGATCGTCATGGTGGTGCTTTATGCCCACATCTTCTGGATGGCGAAGTTGTATAGCGATGCCGCACTGCAGATCTTTTTCCTGTTTGTGCAATTCTATGGCTGGTGGGCCTGGGCACAGAAACAGGAAGATGACGGGCTGGTGGGCGTCGAACGCATGACCAACACAGCACGCACCGCGTGGGTCGCGGCGTCCGTGGTTGCCGCGGCATTGTGGGGCACGATGATGTCGCAGCTGACCGATGCGGCCTATCCCCATTGGGACGGCACCATCGCGATGCTCAGCGTGGCAGCCCAGATCATGATGACGCGCCGACTGATTGAAAACTGGTGGTGGTGGATTGTCGTTGACACGCTTGCCATCGGGCTATTCGCCGTAAAAGGGCTGTGGCTGACCGCTGGGCTTTATGGTGTGTTCCTGATCATGGCGATCATCGGCCTGGTCGAATGGCAACGGAGGCTGCGGGTCGCGTGATAACAATCTGTTTGCATGGGCCCGAAAGCGTCGGAAAATCTGTGCTCGCGCCTGCATTGGCGGCTCATTTCAAAACTGTCTTCGTGCCCGAATATGGCCGAACCTATTGCGAGCGGCACGGAACCACGCTCGTCCATGATGATCTGGTGCATATCGGCAAGGCGCAAGCGGCGATGGCGATGGAAGCGGCTGAGCGGGCAAACCGCCTGCTGATCCTCGATACCGATCCGCTCATGACGGCGGTGTGGTCCGATATGATGCTGGGCGGGCGCGACGAATGGTTTGGGTCGTTTGACGCGGTCGCTGATCTCTATTTGCTGTGCGACATAGACTTGCCCTGGATCGGCGATGGCACGCGCATCTATGGCGATGCGGCGATCCGTCTGGATTTCTTTAATCGATGCCGCGATGAACTGATCGCGCGCGGGGTCAAGTGGGCGCTGATTTCAGGCAAAGGAACGGCGCGGACGACGGCAGCTCTTGCCGCCATCGCCCGCGCTTTCCCTGATCTTTAGCGCCCAGTTTTTAACGGTTGTTGGTCGTTGCCCGTGGCGCTGCTGCGGCTGCGTTGGAGGGCAAGCCACCCAGTTCGGTGACCAGCTTGGTGTAGGCATCGAGATAAGCCAGCACGATGATCTGGCCGAGCGCAGTATCCTGATAACCGCCACCGGCCGCACCGCCAAAGCCGCCACCGGCACCGAACAGGCCACCGCCCGCGCCAAAGCTCGTGTCGGTCTTGCGGGCATAACCCTGTGTCAGCGCTTCCTCTTCAGTCGTGCGCGCGTTGACGATCGAGAGCGTGACGTTCGCCTCGCCCTTCTTCACGTTGATGCCGCCCGCGACTGCGCCTGCCAAACGGCCCACGCCACCGAACAGACCACCGAGCGCGCCGAGTGCTGCGCCCGCACCGCCACCGCCAGAATTGCGGTTTGCCGTCACGATGTTGGGCTCGAGATAATAGTCGGCGGTCTTGACCTGACCCTTGCCGAGGTTTGATCCGCGCTGCAGCTCGCCGTCATCGGCCATGGCGCGTTCCATCGCGCGGCTCTGCATCGCACGGCCACGGTTGACGAGGCCGAAGCAGCCCGATTGCTGGACAAAGACCTTCAGGATGTTCTCGGGGCTGCCAAGATTATAGTCGCGCCACCACTGCGTGTCGGGCTCGACGATCGCGACGGTGCCGATGCGCTTGGCACAGCGCGGGATTTGCGCTTCGCCCTTTGTCTGGGCTTGCTTGCCCGACGATGCCTTGCGGTCGGCAGGCTGCGCAAAAGCGGGCGCGGCGAAAAGCGCGGTCGCAGCCGCGATGGATATGAACTGACGCATATGAACTCCCCTGGATATGTACGCGCGCTGCTGTGAGCTTGCGCGTGACAACGGATGCGACCCCGTCATACAGCATCTAGCAGTGCGCGATTTGCTCCGCTAGTGGCGTTGTAATGACACCTCTCGACAAAATCCGTAACTTTTCCATTATCGCGCATATCGACCATGGCAAATCGACGCTGGCGGACCGGCTGATCCAGACGACGGGCGGGCTCACGGCGCGCGAGATGTCGGCGCAAGTGCTTGATAACATGGACATCGAGAAAGAGCGCGGGATCACGATCAAGGCGCAGACCGTGCGGCTCGACTGGAAGGGCTATGAGCTCAACCTGATGGACACGCCGGGGCATGTCGACTTTGCCTATGAGGTCTCGCGCAGCCTCGCGGCTTGCGAAGGCGCGTTGCTCGTGGTCGACGCGGCGCAGGGCGTGGAAGCGCAGACGCTCGCCAATGTTTATCAGTCGATTGAATATGATCATGAGATCATACCGGTCATCAACAAGATCGACTTGCCCGCCGCCGAGCCGGACATGGTGCGCAAGGAAATCGAGGACATTATCGGCCTCGACGCATCAAACGCGATCCTGACGAGCGCGAAATCGGGGATCGGGATCGAAGCGGTGCTCGACGCGGTGATCGAACGTATCCCACCGCCGAAGGGCGACCGCGAGGCGCCGCTGAAAGCAATGCTCGTCGACAGCTGGTATGATCCCTATCTCGGCGTCGTCATCCTGATCCGCGTCATCGACGGGGTGATCCGCAAGGGCCAGGAAGTGAAGTTCATGGCAGCGGGGACCAAGCATCTGGTCGACCGTGTCGGGTGCATGCGGCCCAAGATGGAAATCCTGAGCGAGATTGCGGCCGGCGAAATCGGGTTCATCACGGCGCAGATCAAGGAAGTCGCGCAGACGCGGGTTGGCGACACGATTACCGACGCCAAACGCCCTGCGCTTCAGGCGCTGCCGGGGTTCAAGGAAGTACAGCCCGTGGTGTTTTGCGGCTTGTTTCCGGTTGATGCCAACGACTTCGAGAAGCTGCGCGAAAGCATCAGCAAGCTGCGGCTGAACGATGCGTCGTTCTCGTTTGAGACTGAATCGAGCGCGGCGTTGGGCTTTGGATTCCGCTGCGGGTTCCTGGGACTGCTGCATCTCGAGATTATCCAGGAACGGCTGACGCGCGAATATGACCTCGACCTGATTACGACTGCGCCGTCAGTGGTCTATGACATCCATTTGCAGCATGCCGATCCCGCAGGCGTGAAAATCCTGCACCTTCATAATCCGTCGGACATGCCCGACCCGAGCCGGATCGAAAGCATCGAGGAGCCGTGGATCGAAGCGACGATTTATGTGCCCGATGAATATCTTGGCTCGATCCTGAAGCTGTGTCAGGACCGGCGCGGGATCCAGAAGAACCTGACTTATGTCGGGGGCCGCGCGCAGGTGACGTATGAATTGCCGCTCAACGAAGTCGTGTTCGACTTTTACGACCGGCTGAAATCGCTGTCGAAAGGCTATGCCAGCTTCGATTATCACCAGATCGGTCATCGGCTCGGCGACCTTGTGAAGATGAGTATTCTCGTGAACGAAGAGCCGGTCGATGCGCTGTCGATGATCGTGCATCGTGGCACGGCGGAAGTGCGCGGGCGCGGCATGGTTGAACGGCTGAAAGACCTGATCCCGCGCCATCTGTTCAAAATCCCGGTGCAGGCAGCGATCGGCGGCAAAGTGATCGCGCGTGAAACGATCGCGGCCATGCGCAAGGACGTGACGGCCAAATGCTATGGCGGCGACGCGAGCCGCAAGAAAAAGCTGCTGGAGAAGCAGAAGAAGGGCAAGGCGCGGATGCGCGAATATGGGAATGTGAGCATCCCGCAGGAAGCGTTTATCGCGGCGCTGCGGATGGGGGATGAGGGGTAGGGGTGAGGGTTAGGCTGGGGTTTCCCATTCTTCCAGCTTGAGCCCGTTGATACGGCGGAAGTCTCTCCCGTTCCGCGTAATAAGCCGTGCATCGCGGGCGATGGCCTGCGCGGCGATCAGACGATCAAGAGTGCGCATACGGTCATGCCCCAAGTCGTAGACGATCTGGCCATAGGCGTAGATGTCCGCAGCCGTGAACATTTCGACATGCAGCGCTTCGAGCAACCGCTCCAGCAGATGCCGCCGCGTGTTCAGGCCCGCTGGTTCGATGTTGACGCCGTTTTCCAGTTCGATCCGGCTGATCATGGAGATGACAGGGAAGCGACCGAGCGCGCGGATGCGCTCGCGCGTTTCAAAATCATTGTCCCTGAGTGCGATGGCAATATTGGTATCGATGAAGATCATCTCACAAACCCGGTCGGTCGATCCACTCGAAGGGCGGGCGTGGCTGGACGCCATCGGGCGGCGTACCGATCGCGAGCATGTCAGCGAGGAAACGGTCGAGCTCGGCGCGTTCGCGCGCGGGATCGGCGACGGCGCGGATCGTTAGCGTGTCGCCGCTCCGTTCGACAATGATCTCAGTGCCGATGCCAAAGCCAAGCCCCTTGGGCAGGCGGACGGCTTCGCTGTTACCGGATTTGAAGGTGCGGGCGTTTACGGGAGCGTTCATGCGTTGGGATATACGGGATATACGAAGAAGATGCAAGATGGTGCGCTTGACC
>JAYUQI010000231.1:0-7678 GCA_043756805.1 Sphingomonas sp. | reverse complement strand
CGCGCGATTGACCGCATTGGTATCAAATGCCGACAGCGAACTTGATTGATAGGATGTCTGCGCGCCCATGACGACATCAATGGCACCACCCGTGCGCCAGCGATAGTCGGCACCGAGAGCCGCTTTCAACTTCGGCGCATAAGCCAGCGTCGTCCCGTTCGGGATCGACGGAAAGCCAGTGACAGCCTTGAACCGGTCGATTTTCGCATCGGTATAGGCAAGGCCACCTGAAATGTTCAGATCGCGAACCGGGCGAAACACCAGGTCAAGCTCGCCACCACGTGTCGAAACTTCACCAGCATTGGTAAACCGCGCAACAGGTGTCGGAACCCCGCCAACGAGAATGACGTCCGGATTATTCGCCTGGAAATTGTAATATTTGGCGTAATACCCAGCCAGATTGACCGTCAGCTTCCCGCCAAACAACGTGTTTTTCAAACCGATTTCATAGGCATCGGACGTTTCGGGCGCGATCGAATCCGCACCCGCACGGTTCAGGTTGAAGAATATGTTGAACGCCGGCCCCTTATACCCCCGCGAGAAAGTCGCATAAGCCGTGGAGTTCTGTGTGACGTCATATTGCAGCCCGGTCTTCGAAGACCAGTTCGTGCTCGTCACTTTGTTGCGATACGGAATGCCATTCGCCGCCGCGACAGTGCCATTCGCATTGTAAACGCCTTGGTCGAAAGCCGGCTGAATGCCCGGACCGCCCGTCAGCGGATTGGAAACCCGGCTGTGGAACACGTCAAGCTGATCGACCGTGTACCGCAGCCCGCCAATCACGCGAAGGTTGTCGGTGACGTTGATCGTTGCCTGCCCGAAGAACGCGAGGTTCTTGAACACCGAGCCAAAGTTTGCCGTCCCTGTCTGGAAGGTTGACGGATTGGCATTTGCTGATCCGCACGGGATCAGCCCCGTCGCGCCGACGATCGCCGTGCACTGCGTCACATTGCGAGTAAACGTCCGCTTTGTATCCGAATGCGAATAATAAGCGCCGATGACATAGTCGACGAACTCACCACCCGGCGACGTCAGGCGCAATTCCTGTGAAAACGTCTTGCCGGTTTGCGGTCCGATGTCATGCGTCTGCGGCAGGCCGACATAGGCACTTGGCAGCAGGTCACCTTCGCGGATTTCATTCTCGTCAAAGTTACGGAACGCCGTGATCGACGTAACGGTCTGCGTGCCCAGCGTCGCATCGAGTTGCGCCGAAACGCCCCAGCTCGTCTGCAGCGCCTGGGCAATCAGGTTGGTCTTGATCGTCCGCGTCTTGTCGCCGGCAAAAGTGACACCGGAAAGTGCGAGCAGGGCATTGCCCGTTGGCGTTCCGATTGCCCCGGAATTTGCCGCGATTTCGGTGCAGCAATCGTCCTTGGCCTTGCGCCAGTCGCCGATGATGGTCAGCTTGACATCATCCGACAGGTCGAGCGCCAGCGCCCCGCGCACGCCATAGCGTTCGTAGCCGTTGACATAATCATCCGCCACCGGGCCGATGTTGCGGATATTGCCGTCATATTTGCTGTAAAATCCGGTCAGGCGAAACCCGCCCATATCGCCAACGGGCAGATTGATGACGCCGCGCGCCCGATATTCCTGACGGTCAAAATAAGCGACTTCGGCCGATCCTTCGAATTCCTTCGTCGGCGCTTTGCTCACGATGTTGACCACGCCTGCGCTGGCGTTCTTCCCGAACAAAGTCCCCTGTGGTCCGCGCAGCACTTCGATCCGCTCGATGTCGACCAGATCACTGAACGCTTCGCCCGCGCGGCTATATACCACGCCATCGACAACCGCCGAGACCGACGGCTCCCCCGCGAGGCTGAAAGTCGACGTGCCAACCCCGCGCAGAAACAGCGACTGGTTGATCGAGACCGCGCCTTTGCGGAACGTCAGCGACGGCACGAGATATTGCGCATTCTCGATATTCACCCCGCCCTGATTGGCGAGCGCAACGCCCGAGATGACTGACACGGCAACCGGCACGTCCTGCAATCGTTCAGTCCGCTTCTGCGCGGTCACGACGATTTCGGCAGGGGCATCATCCGCAGCGGGCGTGGCCGACTGCGCAAATGCCGGCGCACTGGTCAAAGCAAATGCGGCAACACTTGCCAGCATAAGGGTCTTGGTCATTGTCATTCCTCCTGCATATTGCCGTCGTTGCGGCGTCATTCTCGTTTAGAAACTGTAACCACAGTCCCGAGCCTGTCGAAGGACGGTTCGATTTGTGAACCGTGCTTCGACAAGCTCAGCACTGCGGATGCGCTTCAATCGACATTCTTCAAGGCCTAAAATCCCAATTCATCCATCGTCACAACGCGGTGTTCGCGCGCGCTGATTTCCGCGGCCGCACCAATCGCGACGGCCATCATCCCGTCACGAGCACTGACTTCTACCGGCTCATTGTCCACTAAAGCACTATAGAATTTCTGGTGTTCGTAAAAGGTCGAGCCGTGGTGACTGCCCGATTTGAGCGCCAGTTCGTCTACGGGAACATGCGTCCGTTCAGGCGTCTTGGGCTGCATGAACCCGGTGCGCGGGCTGAACACAAGGTCACCCGCGGGGATCAGACACTCGAGCCGCGCCTCGCTGCCGACCGCGGCAATTTCTTCCTGCTGCTCGGCCCCGTCGGCAAACATGCTCAAGTCGAGCATCGCCCGCGTTCCGTTCGCAAAATCAACAGTCGTATAGCTGTTGTCGATAATATCGGGCGTCCGCCCATTATAAAGCTCGTCGAGATGGTTCACGTCCATCGCGCCCGAGCAGTAAACCCGCACCGCTTCGGACTGTGTGATCAGCCGCATCAGGTCAAAGAAATGGCAACATTTCTCGACCATCGTCCCGCCGGTATTTTCCGAAAAGCGGTTCCAGTCGCCGACTTTGGGCAGAAACGGAAAGCGATGTTCGCGGATGCTCAGCATCTGCAAGCGGCCGATCCGCCCGCCATGTACTTGCTCGATGAACGCAGCGGCGGGCGGCATGTAGCGATATTCCATTGCCGTCCAGAATATCCCTGGCGACTGTGCGGCACGGTCCACGATCCAGCGCGCATCCTCGACGGTGGTCGCCAAAGGCTTTTCGCACAAGATGTTAAGCCCCGCATCGAACAGCGGTTCGAGCACCGAACGGTGCGTATGATTGGGGCTGGCAACGATTACCGCATCAAGCCCCGCCTTCGCCAGCGCGGCACTATCGGCATAAACGGTCGGTTCGGACTCCAGCGCCCCCTTCGCCCATTGGAGCGACCCCGCCGCCGGATCGGCAATCGCCACAATCTCGGCGTCAACGGCCACGCGGACGTTCTTGATGTGCTCGACGCCCATCATCCCTGTCCCAACCAAGCCGTATCGCAGCGTCAAATGCCTCTCCCGAGCGCTCTTTATGACAGCGCTGTCTGAAAATGCCAATCGCACGAAGAATGCGCGGTCCGCAAGAGGGCATCGCTGCATTGCTGCAAGACTGTTGCACCGCTACAACATAGGGCAACAGGGAAACGAACATGGCCACACGCAACACGATCAGCGATGTCGCAAAAGCAGCGGGCGTATCGATCAAGACCGTCAGCCGCGTGCTGAACAAGGAACGCTATGTCCGTCAGGCAACGCGCGACAAAGTCGAGGCCGCCATGGCCGCCATGGCGTTCAGCCCCAGCATCGCCGCGCGCAGCCTTGCCGGGCACCGCTCGCACCAGATCGCGCTGATCTACGACAACCACTCGCCTTATTATATCCACGCCATTCAGGAAGGCGTCTGGGCGCGCTGCCGCGACGAAGACGTCCGCATGCTCGCCCAACCCGCCGATGTCGCTTCCAAAACCATTGTCGCCGAAGTCGGCGGCCTGATCGACGAAACGCATGTCGACGGCATCATATTGTCCTCCCCCGTGACCGATTGCGCGCCGGTGCTGGCCGAGCTGGAGCGGCGCGGCATCCCCTTCGTCCGCATCTCGCCGGGCACCAACCACGCGCTGACCTCGTCGGTCTATATGGACGATGCCCAAGCGGCGGACGACATGACGACGCACCTCATCAACCTCGGCCACCGCGTCATCGGCTTTGTCGTCGGCCACCCCAATCACATGGCCAGCGAACAACGCCTCTTTGGCTACCGCCGCGCTCTTGACCGCGCCGGCATCCCCTACGAACCCGGCCTCGTCCACCCCGGCGAATTCGATTTCGCCAGCGGCGTGACAGCGGCGCATTCGTTGTTGAGTTACCCAAGGCGCCCGACCGCAATCTTCGCGAGCAACGACGACATGGCAGCAGGCGTCCTAACCGTCGCCCACGCCAAGGGCCTCCGCCTCCCCGAAGACCTCTCGGTCGCAGGCTTCGACGACACCCCCTTGGCGCAACTCGTCTGGCCCCCGCTGACCACGATCCGACAACCCACAAGGGATTTGGCCTACGCCGCGGCGAGCCTGCTCTTCGAAAAGGTGGATGGCGTTGAACACCGCCGGTTGCAGCATGAATTGGTGGTTCGGGGGAGTGTGGGGCGGGTGACGTTATGAATATAGATTGGGGCTTGGTCGTGCCGACGACAACAACGCTGCTTCTGGCAGGTGTCGGGTGGTATGTGGTTCACCATCAAAACGTCCAGCGCGAAATAACAGCCGAAAAGCGGAAACTCCGCGTGTCATATCTCCTTGAAGTTTATCGCAAACTTGAAGGAGCTTCCAACCGGCTCAACACCACTACCGAGCGACATATGCTCGACATCGAGTCCGCCATAGCCGACATACAATTGCTCGGAACTCCAACTCAGGTGCGACTTGCCGTCGAGTTCGCGAAGTCGTTTGGCAAAAACAAATCTGCTTCACTCGACGACCTTCTTCAAGATTTGCGCGACTCATTGAGATCGGAATTGGAGCTGGAAAAAGTTCCCGGAAAATTGACATTTCTGAGATACAATTCGGGAAAATTGCCAGATTGAACTAAACAAATTCCTCCCCGGAACGGGGAGGTGGCAGCCCGCTTGGGATGACGGAGGGGCAGTCACGCGCACCGACAGATGGGTCTTGCAAAAACTGCCCCTCCACCACTCTACGGTGGTCCCCCTCCCCGTTCCGGGGAGGAATGAAGTATTGACCCGCACCCCTCCCTCGCGGCAATAAGACAGCGCTGTCAGAAAATCGAAAGCCGCGTGCGATATGAGTGAGCTTCCCCAAGTTCCAACCACCCGCCTTCTAGGCAAGAGCGGCATTGTCGTCTCGTCGATGGCATGGGGCATGTGGCGCTTTGCGGGCCGCAGCGTCTCCGAAGCCCGCGCGCTGGTCGAAGCCGCGCTGGACAGCGGCATCACTCTGCTCGACACCGCCGACATCTATGGCTTCGACGGTTCGAGCGGCTTCGGCGATGCCGAAGCTTTGCTTGGCCAGGTCTTCGCCGAAAGCCCCGGCTTGCGTGACCGCATGGTACTCGCGACCAAGGGCGGGATCATCCCCCCTGCCCCCTATGACTCGTCACCCGCTTACCTCGAAAGCGCGATCGATGCCTCACTGAAGCGCCTCGGCGTCCCCCGCATCGACCTTTACCAGATCCACCGCCCCGACATTCTGACGCACCCGCACGAAGTCGCCCGCGCCATGGAAAAGGCCTATGCCTTGGGAAAGGTCGGCGCGTTCGGCGTCTCGAACGTCACCCCTGCTCAGGTGACGGCGATGAACGCGATGATGCCGCGCGACCTCCCGCTCTCGACCACACAGCCCGAACTATCACCGCTCTGCCTGACCACCATCGAGGACGGCACGCTCGACATCGCGATGATGCACAATCAGGCTGTGCTGGCGTGGTCCCCGCTTGGCGGTGGCCGCATCGCCAACCCGACCGACACACGCGAAACCGCTGTTGCCGCTGCACTTGATGACGTCGCAAACGCCCACAGCGTCTCACGCACTGCCGCGGCCTATGCATGGATCATGGCGCACCCCGCGCACCCGATCCCCATTGTCGGTTCGCAAGATGCAGGCCGGATCAAAGAATCCGCCGATGCGTTCAAAGTCCGCTGGACCCGCGAGAGCTGGTACAAAGTGTTGGTCGCCTCACGGGGAGTGCCCTTGCCATGACTGAAGTCTCCTGGTTCTCCGCGCTGTGCGATGATGACTATGAATTCCTCGGCCAGCCCGATCCAATGCTTGCGTCCAGCTGGGAGCATTGCCGCAACATCGTCCTGACCGCCGAAAAAGGCGGGTTCGACAACATCCTCCTGCCCAGCGGCTACCAGCTCGGCCTCGACACCACAGCGTTTGCCGCCGCCATTGCCGCACTCACCAGCAAAATCCGCCTCTTGATGGCGATCCGCATTGGAGAAAGCTGGCCACCCCAACTCGCGCGCCAGATTGCGACGCTCGACCAGATTACCGGCGGCCGCATGACGATCAACATCATCTCCTCCGACTTGCCCGGCGAGAAGCTCGCCAGCGCCCCACGCTATGCCCGCACGCTTGAAGTGATGCAGATATTGAAAACGCTGCTCAACGGCGAGCATCTCAATCATCAAGGCGAGCATTACAAAATCGACGTTGCGCCGCCGCGCATGACGACGGTCAGCGGCAAATGCCCGCCGCTCTATTTCGGCGGCCTGTCCGATGATGCCCGCGAAGCCGCCGCGCAAGGCTGCGACGTTTACCTGATGTGGCCCGACACGATGCCCGCCGTCCGCGAGATCATTGCCGACATGCGCGCCCGCGCCGCCAAGCACGGCCGCACGCTCAAATTCGGTTATCGCGCCCATGTCATTGTCCGCGAAACCGAAAGCGAAGCCCGTGCTTATGCAAGCCGCCTGCTTTCCAAACTCGATGCTGACACCGGCGACGCGATCCGCGCCAAATCGCTCGATTCGGCCAGCTACGGCGTCCAGCGCCAGGCCGAACTGCGCGCCGAGGCCGGCGACGAAGGCTTTGTCGAGGATAATCTGTGGACCGGAATCGGTCGCGCGCGTTCGGGCTGCGGGGCCGCCATCGTCGGCGATCCCGATCAGGTGCTGGCCAAACTCAAAGCCTATCAAACCGAAGGAATCGAAGCCTTCATCCTCTCGGGCTATCCACACGCCGCAGAAGCAGACCTGTTCGCCCGACATGTCCTGCCGCAGCTCGATCATGGGCCGTTAATGATCTAGGGCGCAGTTTATGCTCATGCGTTTGCTTATCGTCCTGCCCGCCCTGCTCCTGTCCGGTTGCATCAACACCGTCGGCAGCGTCGTCACGGCGCCGTTCAAAGTCGCAGGCAAAGCTGCCGACTGGGCGACCACCAGCCAATCCGAAGCCGACCGCAACCGCGGTCGCGCCATCCGCAAGGCCGAAGAACGGGCGCGCAAAGATTGCAAGCGTGAGGTCGAAGGCGATCTCGCCCGTGAACAATGCGTCCGTGAAACGCTCAGGGCACAAGGTATCACCTGACTGGGCGGCGTGGTGGGCGCGGCAGGGATTGAACCTGCGACCCCACCCGTGTGAAGGGTGTGCTCTACCACTGAGCTACGCGCCCGACTGATCGGGACTTCCACGCCAGAAATGCGAAAGGCGGCAATAACGCCGCCTGTCGCTAGAAATGCCTAACCCCCGCAAGGGTTATTTGTAAAGCACGTTAGTTGACTGAATCCTTGAGCGCTTTGCCAGGGCGGAACTTGGGTTGGCTCGATGCCTTGATTGCCATTGGCTCGCCGGTGCGCGGGTTGCGACCGGTCGAGG
>JAYUQI010000230.1:0-7688 GCA_043756805.1 Sphingomonas sp. | reverse complement strand
GATATTTCAAGAAACTGTCAAACTTTGTCGATCCGCGTGACAACTATCTGTTCGATTTCTCGGCGGCGGTCGCTGGTCTAACGCCGGCACAGCGCGCGGCAGTCGGCACGACGATTGGCACTGTCAGTGCGCCGTCGAACCGTGGTGACGGTGATTTGCTTGGCGTCGAAGGCACCTTGTCGCTGCCCTTCTCGAACCTGAGCGAGGCACTTGACGGGTTCGGCTTCTTCGGCAGCGCGTCTTACACCGACAGCACGATCAAGCTGGCGAGTAATCCGGGCCAAGCGATTACGATCCCGGGTCTGTCTGACTTTGTGGCAAATGCCTCACTCTATTTCGAAAAGAGCGGTTTCCAGATCCGCGGCAGCTATCGTTATCGCTCGAAGTTCCTGGCCGAACTCGCTGGACTCTCGGCCAATCCCGAATTCCGCACGGCGCGATCTGAAGCCATTGTTGACGCCCAGATCGGCTATGAGTTCCAGAGTGGCCCGATGAAGGGACTGTCGCTCATGCTGCAAGGCAAAAACCTGACCGACCGGCCGTTCATCACGTATCAGAATGACGATCCTCGTCAGGTGCGCGAATATCAGCGCTATGGTCGCGATTACTATCTCGCGGTCAGCTACAAATTCTGATCCCGGGTCCGCATAAACCGGTGGTGCCGTGCTTGGCTCCACCGGTTTTCGCGTTAAGGAGTAGCAGGTGACACAGGCCGAACCACTCCGGATCGTGATTGCCGGTGGCGGGACATCCGGGTGGATGGTCGCCGCCGCGATGGCGCATTTCCTTGAAAGCGGCTTTCACGTCTCGCTGGTCGAATCCGAAGAGATTGGAACCGTCGGTGTCGGCGAAGCAACGATTCCGCAGATACGCCTGTTTAACGATGCGCTCGGGCTCGACGAGAACGCCTTCCTCGCCGCAACGCAGGGGACGTTCAAGCTCGCGATTGAGTTTATCGGCTGGCGCAAGGCGGGCGAGCGCTACATGCATGCCTTTGGCGATGTCGGTCGCGACGTCGGATTGCTGCCGTTTCACCAGAATTGGGTGCGCGCGAAGCATGAGGGGATTGCGCAGGACTTGTCCGCCTATTCGCTGAACAATCTGGCGGCGCTGGACAATCGGATGCAGCGCGGCGCGGCGCGAACGGCCAATATGCTGCCCGATATGCCTTATGCCTTTCACTTCGATGCCGGGCTGTATGCGCGGTATTTGCGGCGCTTTGCCGAGGCACGTGGCGTTGCGCGAACCGAAGGCAAAATCGTCGACGTGCGGCGTAATGGCGAAAGCGGCGATGTGTCGTCGCTGCGGCTCGACACTGGCGTGGAGATCGTGGGCGATGTCTTCATCGATTGCACTGGCTTTCGGGGGCTGTTGATCGAGCAAACGCTGAAGTCAGGTTATGAGGACTGGACGCACTGGCTGCCGTGCAACCGGGCGCTGGCCGTGCCATCTGAAAGAGCCAAGGATTTCACGCCCTATACGCGCTCGACCGCGCATTCGGCGGGGTGGCAATGGCGCATTCCGCTCCAGCACCGGACAGGCAACGGGATTGTCTATTCGTCCGACTATCTGAGCGACGATGAAGCGGCGTCGCGCTTGCTTGCCGGGTTGGATGGCCAGGCGCTGGCAGACCCGCGTCCGATCAAATTCGTGACCGGCAAGCGGCGCGAGATGTGGAAGAACAATGTCATCGCCGTTGGCTTGGCGTCAGGATTTATGGAGCCGCTGGAGTCCACAAGTATTCACATGATCCAATCGTCGATCTCCCGCATCCTGAAGCTCTTGCCGGGGCGCACGACGACACAGGCCGACCGTGACGAATATAACCGCCAAAGCGATTTCGAATATGAGCGGATCCGCGATTTCCTGATCCTGCACTATATTGCAAACGAACGCGACGAACCCTTCTGGCAAGCCTGTCGCGAGCGGCCGATCCCCGAAACACTGGCGCACAAGTTGCGCTTATGGCGCGGCAATGGCCACATCACGCGCGAGCATGAGGAATTGTTCACCGAAGTGGGCTGGTTTCAGGTGCTGGTGGGGCAGGGGATCGTCCCGACCGGAACGCACCCGATTGCGAACAGTATCTCGAAAGCGGACTTGCAGGAGTATATGGACGTGATTGCCAAGCTGAACGCGCGCGAGGTGGCGCAGATGCCTGATCATGAAGCCTTCGTCGCGCAGCATTGTGCCGCGCGTGAGGCGGTGGCGGCATGAGCATTACCGCTGCGCTTCTGATGCTCGCCAGCGCCACGCCCGCGGCGGACTATCGTGCGCGCCTGCCCGAAGATGAAGTCATGTATTTCATGCTGCCCGACCGGTTCGAGAATGGCGATCCGTCGAATGACCGGGGCGGCCTGAAAGGGGACCGGCTCAAGACGGGGTATGATCCGACGTCGAAAGCGTTTTTCAATGGTGGCGACCTAAAGGGTCTCACCGCACGGCTCGATTATATACAGGGCATGGGCGTGACCGCGATCTGGCTTGGTCCCATATTCAAAAACAAACCGGTGCAAGGCGGGCCAGGCAATGAGTCAGCGGGCTATCACGGCTATTGGGTGACTGATTTTACGTCGGTTGATCCGCATCTGGGTACCAACGCCGATATGAAAGCCTTCGTCGATGCGGCGCATGCACGCGGGATCAAGGTCTACATGGACATCATCGCCAATCATACGGCGGATGTGATCGCCTACCGCGAATGCCCGCACAGCAGTTGCGCATACCGCTCACGTGCCGACTATCCTTATCAGCGGCGCGGCGGCCCGACTGGTGCGGCGATCAATCCCGGCTTTGCGGGGGATCAGGTGCAGACGGCGGCGAATTTCGCGAAGCTGACGGACCCGACATATGCTTACACGCCGTTTGTGCCGAAGGGCGAAGAGAAGGTGAAAGTCCCCGCGTGGCTGAACGACATCAGCCTCTATCACAACCGCGGGAACACGACCTTCACCAATGAGAATTCGACGATGGGGGATTTCGTCGGCCTTGACGACCTGATGACCGAGCATCCCAAAGTCGTGTCGGGCATGATCGACATTTTTGGCGGCTGGATTGATCGTTACGGGATCGACGGCTTTCGGATCGACACGGCGCGCCATGTGAACGCTGAATTCTGGCAGGCTTTCGTGCCCGCGATGATTGCGCGCGCAAAGGCAAAAGGCATTCCCAATTTCCATGTTTTCGGGGAGATCGGTGGCGTTGGGCTCGAGCCCGGCAAGCTGGCGGTCCACACCCATATCGCGGCATTTCCCGCAACGATTGACTTTGCGTTTCGCCAAGCGGTGATCAACACCGTCGGCGGTAATGCACCGACCGAGCAGCTTGAGGAGCTTTTTGCCCAAGACCCGCTCTACAATGGCGGCGAGGCGGCCGCGCGACTCCAGCCAACTTTTATCAGCAATCATGACAATGGCCGCTTTGCTTTTTACGTTCGCCGGGCGTTTCCCAAGGCAAGCGATGATGAAATGCTCAAGCGTGTCATCCTCGGCCATGCGATGATGATAATGCTGCGGGGCGTGCCGGTGATTTATTCGGGTGACGAGCAAGGATTTGCCGGTGATGGCTGGGATCAGGATGCGCGCGAGACATTGTTTGCGTCAAAGGTTGCGTCCTACAATGACAACAAACTTGTTGGGACCAGTGCGACAACGGCAACAGCGAACTTTGTTACAATCCACCCGATCTATCGCGCGCTTTCGGACATGGCCCGGATGCGCGCCGCCGAACCAGCGCTGCGGCGTGGCAAGCAGACGTTGCGCGCGCGGACCGACAAGCCGGGACTGTTTGCCGTTTCGCGCCTTCTCGATGGTCGCGAAGTGCTCGTTGCGTTCAACACCTCGACCGAGCCGCTCGAAGCCAATGTCGAGGTTGAGGTTGGATCGCTGGCCTTTACGTCGCTGCACGGTAACTGCGCGCCCGCTGCATCGGCACCCGGCAGCGTCCGCGTCAAAATTGCTCCGCTCGACTATGTTGTTTGCGCCGCCGGAACCGCTCAATGACCGAGGCATTGCGGGCTGCGGCGACCGTGACCAAGGACGCATGGTGGCGCGGTGCCGTCATCTACCAGATCTATCCGCGCAGCTATGTTGATTCCAACGGCGACGGTATCGGTGATTTGCCGGGGATCACGTCGCGGCTTGACCATGTTGCGTCGCTTGGCGTTGACGCCGTTTGGATTTCGCCGTTCTTCACGTCGCCGATGAAGGATTTCGGCTACGACGTTGCCGATTATTGCGATGTCGATCCGATTTTTGGAACGCTGGCCGATTTTGATGCGCTCGTTTCGCGCGCGCATAGCCTTGGCCTTAAGGTCATCATTGATCAGGTTTATTCACATACCTCGGATGCACATGCGTGGTTTGCCGACAGCCGCTCGAGCCGGACAAATGCGCGCGCGGACTGGTATGTCTGGGCTGATCCGAAGGATGACGGCTCACCACCGTCCAATTGGCAGTCAGTATTCGGTGGTCCGGCATGGACATGGGACGCGCGGCGCCGGCAATATTATATGCACAACTTTCTGAGTTCGCAGCCGCAGCTTAACGTTCATAATCCCGATGTGCAGCAAGCGCTGCTCGATACCGCGCGCTTCTGGCTTGATCGCGGTGTAAACGGGTTTCGCCTCGATGCGCTGAATTTCGCGATGTTCGATCCGACGTTCACCGACAATCCGCCGGCACCACCAAGCAACAATGTGAAAACACGCTCGTTCGATTATCAGGAGCGCATCCATAATCAGTCGCATGCCGACATTCCTTATTTCATCGAGCGCATCCGCACGCTGACGGACAGTTATCAGGGTGTCTTCACGGTTGCCGAAGTCGGCGGCACGAGCGCGATTGCGGAAGCCGAGAAGAAGGCGTTCATTGCGGGAGACTCGCGGCTCAACAGTGCCTATGGATTCGAATTTCTTTATGCTGACGCGCTGACGCCCGCGCTCGTGCGCGAAACGCTGGAGAACTGGCCCGAAAGCGATGGCTGGCCAAGCTGGGCCTTTTCGAACCACGATGCACCGCGCGCTGCGTCGCGCTGGGCCAGCGTCGAGGATCGCCCTGCGTTTACCCGAATGGCACTACTGCTGCTGCTATCGTTGCGCGGAAATATTTTTCTTTATCAGGGCGAAGAACTTGGTTTGACGCAGGTCGACATTGCTTTTGACCAGCTGCAAGATCCCGAAGCGATTGCAAACTGGCCGCTCACGCTCAGCCGCGATGGCGCGCGCACGCCGATGCCGTGGCTTGCCGACACGCCCAACGCGGGATTCACGACGGGCGAGCCCTGGCTGCCGGTCGGTGAGGACAATCAAATATCCGCCGTCGATGTGCAGGATCGCGACGATCAATCAGTGCTCGCGCTCACGCGCCGCCTGATCGCTTTTCGCCATGCGAGCGATGCGCTTCGTTCAGGGCGTATGATATTCGTTGCTGCGACGAATGACATTCTGGCTTTCGAGCGTGTCGCGGAAAGCCAGCGATTGTTGTGTCTTTTCAACTTCAGCGCCGAAGTCCGCCGCTGGGAACCGGCACAGCGTGACCGCTGGCGCGTTGTCGTGGGCGTGAATGGTGCGAACACGTGGGCATTGCCGCCCTTTGGCGCGATCGTCGCCGAGCAGATCGCCTGATGGCCGACAACGCGCCGTTCCGGATCGTCATATTGGGCGGCGGAACGGCGGGATGGATGGCGGCCAATTTGATCGCGCACCGTTGGGCCGCGCGTCGCATCAACGTAACGGTCATCGAGTCACCCGACATCGGCATAATCGGCGTGGGGGAGGGATCGACTCCGCAACTCAAAGCGATGTTTGATACGTTGGGCATATCCGAACGCGACTGGATGCCCGCTTGTAATGCGACGTATAAAAACGGGATCAGCTTTCATGGCTGGTCGGCACGACCGGGGTTCGAACGCTATTTCCACCCGTTCCAGACGAACCTTGACAGCCACACCGCGAACCATTTTTACTTTCATACGCGCGCACGGCGGACAGGGCGCGATGTGTGGGCGCATCCGGATCGGTTTTTCATCCCCGCGCGGTTGGCGGCGGAACGGCGCGCACCAATTGTGCCTACCAGTTTTCCGTTTGAAATCAGCTATGGCTATCATTTTGACGCAACGTTGGTGGGCGTGTTTCTGCGCGATCATGCAGTCGCAAAGCTCGGCGTAACGCATCTCTCCCACACGGTGCGCGAAGTGATGCTTGATGAACGCGGCAATGTTGCGGCGCTGCTGACCGAAGGCGATGACAGGATCAAGGGCGACTTCTTCATTGATGCCAGCGGCTTTCGGTCAACGATATTGCAGGGCGCATTAGATGAGCCTTTCATGCCATTCGCCAGCAACCTGTTCAACGACAGCGCAATCGCGATGCCGACACCAAGCGATTCCGGCATGACTGCCTCTGAAACGCAGGCGACAGCGCTCGAGGCGGGCTGGGTCTGGAAAATCCCCCTGACCAACCGGACCGGTAACGGCTATGTCTATTCATCTGCGTTCAAGAGCGCGGATGAAGCGGAGACCGAACTGCGTATTCATTTGGGTATGCTCGATAGCGACACGCCCGCTCGGCATCTGAAAATGAACGTCGGGCAGGTGCGGCGCAGTTGGGTGCGCAACTGCCTCGCTATTGGCCTTGCCCAAGGGTTCATCGAGCCGCTGGAAGCAACAGCGCTACATATCGTGCAAGCCACTGTGGAAGGGTTCATGGACGCGTTTGAGGCCGAAGACTTCACCGACAAAGGCGCGTCGATTTTTAACACTGAAATCGCCGCGCGTTACGAGGGTATTCGCGATTATATTGTCGCGCATTACCGGGTGAACGGTCGCTCCGACACCGACTATTGGCGCGCCAATGCCGCAAACCAGCATCTGTCCGATTCGCTCAAGGAGATCATGTCGTGCTGGTTTACCGGTGGTGATTTGAAGCAGGAAATTGCGCACCAAGACATTGCCAAATATTATCCGGCGCTTTCGTGGCACTGTCTTCTCGGCGGCTATGGCACCTATCCCGACGACGCCAAAATGAAACCACCTGAACATGGTCTCGCGCTGGCGAATATGGTGAAGATCGACGCCTTCGTGGCGGGGTGCGCGCAGAATTTTCCGTCGCATGATGATGCATTGTTCCAATTGAAAGGCCGATGATGGTTCGTTTTCTGTGCGCCCTTCTCATGTTTTTGACGTTCGCGGCGCCCGTGAACGCGCAGCCGGCAAGCCGTCCACATGTCGCATGGGCTAAGAACGCCAACATCTATGAGGTGAACATCCGGCAGTTCACGCGTGAGGGCACGATTCCGGCATTCGAAAAGCATCTGCCGCGCCTGAAAAAAATGGGTGTGAAAATCCTGTGGCTGATGCCGGTGCAACCGATTGGCGCGAAGAACCGCAAGGGAACACTGGGGAGTTATTATTCCATCCGCGATTACACAGCCGTAAATCCTGAATTCGGTACGATGGATGATTTCAAACGGCTCGTGCGCACCGCTCACGGCCTTGGCATGAAAGTCATTCTTGATTGGGTGGCGAACCATACGGCGTGGGATCACCCGTGGGTCACGCAACATCCCGATGGGTACAAGCGCAATGCGGCGGGCGAGGTTGTCAGCTATAATTTCGATAATGGCCGCGAGATCGAATATTGGACCGATGTTGTCGGGCTTGATTACAAACAGGATGCGCTGTGGTCTGCG
>JAYUQI010000229.1:0-2875 GCA_043756805.1 Sphingomonas sp. | reverse complement strand
AAGCCTATGTCACGATTGCATTCGGATGCACCGGCGGCCGGCATCGCAGTGTCCATGTCACCGAACGTGTCGGAGAACGGTTGCGCAGCGCGGGATTTTCGCCCACGGTTTCGCACCGCGATCTGGCGAGCCGTCCCGACGACTCTCTGGAGCGCACAGAAACGAACGAACGCAGGACAACAACGGCAATGGAGTCGCAATGATCGGGCTGGTGCTGGTGACGCATGGACGGCTCGCCACCGAATTCGTTGTCGCAATGGAGCATGTGGTCGGGCCGCAGCGCGCGATTGCGCCGATCTGTATCGGCCCTGACGACGACATGGAATCACGTCGCGCCGACATTGCCAACGCCATTGCCGAAGTTGACAGCGGACGCGGAGTCATCGTGCTGACCGACCTGTTTGGCGGCACGCCATCCAATCTCGCCATTTCGCTGATGAAACCCGGCAAAGTTGAAGTGATTGCCGGTATCAACCTGCCCATGCTGATCCGGCTTGAAGGGGCGCGGCGCACGATGAACGTCGGCGATGCGGTTGCCGCCGCGCGCGAGGCAGGTCGCAAATATATATCGGTCGCGTCCGAAGTCCTTGGCGAACAAGCCGCGTGATCGAACAGACGGTCCTCATCACCAACCGCCGCGGCCTTCATGCGCGGGCAAGCGCAAAATTCGTGACGATGGCCAGCGGTCTCCCCGCCAAAGTCGAAGTCGAGAAAGATGGATCGAGCGTCGTCGGCACGTCGATCATGGGCCTCATGATGCTGGGTGCCGCAATGGGCGATCATGTCACGATCCGTGCGCAAGGCGACGGTGCTGAACAATCGGTCAGTGCGCTCGTCGAATTGATCGAGGCAAAGTTCGGGGAAGACTGATGCCCCGCCTCATCACTGGCTTCTCCAATCCGCTCGTCAAGCAAGTCCGCGCGCTTCGCGACAAAAAATACCGGCGCGTTGAACAGATGTTCCTCGCCGAAGGGCTGCGTATCCTGACCGAGGCGCTGGATGCAGGTGTCATCCCCCAAATGCTCTGGTATGCGCCCGAGAGCGAGAGCCACCCCCTCGTCCAGCGGCTGATCGCTGTCACCGAAGAAACACGCGGCGATGTCCTCGTCACCAGCCCCGACATTCTCTCGAAACTGTCGGGCAAGGACAATCCGGGCAGTGTCATCGGCGTTTACCGCGAGCATCCCTCAACGCTCGAGTCGATTGACCGGGGCTCGGCGGACATCTGGATCGTTGCCGAACGCCTGCGCGACCCAGGCAATCTTGGCACCATCCTGCGCACGGGCGATGCGGTCGGCGCTGGCGGTTTGATCCTGATTGACGATTGCACCGACCCCTTCTCGGTCGAAGCGGTGCGCGCCAGCATGGGCGCAATCTTCACGCAAAAGATTGTGCAGACCCGCTGGGAAGAGTTTCTGCCGTGGCTGCGCGCCGACCCCGGTCAGCTCGTTGGCACCAGCCTGAACACCGACACCGATTACCAGACGCCCGCCTACGCCAAGCCCGTCTTCCTGATGGTCGGCAATGAAGCGCAGGGGCTTCCCGCCGCCTATGAGGCCGAATGCGACCTGCTTGTCAAAATGCCGATGCGCGGGCGCGCCGACAGCCTGAACGCCGCCGTAGCAACGGCCGTCATGGCCTATGAAATCCTGAACCAGCACCACCGCGCCTAACCCGCGCTTCCCCTCGCCCGTTCAACATGCAACGATAGGATCATGCGCGAAAAGGAATTGCGCCTTGCGCTGGTCTGCTATGGCGGGATCAGCCTGGCGGTTTACATGCACGGGATCACGAAAGAGGTGTGGCACCTCGCCCGTGCATCGCGTGCCTTTCATGACGGGGCCGCCGCAACGAGCCCCAGTCAGGCCATTTATGTTGACCTCCTCAAAGACATCGAAGCCCTAAGCGGTCTTAAATTGCGCGTCATGGCAGACATTATCGCTGGCGCGTCGGCAGGCGGCATCAACGGGATATTCCTTTCGCAAGCAATCGCCACTGGCCAGTCGCTCGATCCGCTGACCGATTTGTGGCTCGACGGTGCCGACGTCGACAAGCTGATCGACCCCAAAGCACGGATGGCGTCGCGCTTTTCCAAAATATGGGCGACCCCGCTTGTGTGGGCCTTTTCTAATCGCCAGGGGTCGGATTGGGATGATGATCTCGATCCTGAAACGCGCGACGAGCTTCACGACAAGCTCACACGCTTCATCCGGTCGCGCTGGTTTGAGCCGCCCTTCGGCGGCGAAGTGTTCAGTCGCCTGCTGCTCAAGGCGTTCGATGCGATGGCATCCTTGCCCGTTGGTCCGCGCCTGCTTCCCGACGAGCAGCCGCTTGACCTGTTCGTGACGGTTACCGACTTTCGCGGCCACCCCGAAAAGCTCCGGCTGAATTCGCCGCCGGAGATTACCGAGACCGAACATCGCCTGACCTTTTCGTTCCGCGATGCGCCGGGCGACCCCGCGACATTGGGCGATGCCAACGACCTGGTTTTTGCAGCGCGCGCGACCGCCAGTTTCCCCGGCGCGTTTCCGCCATTCACGGTTGCCGAGCTCGACCGTGTGCTGACCGAGGATAACCGCGACTGGCCCGGTCGCGATGAATTTTTGGCGCGTGCTTTGCCGGGTCGTGAAACGACGATCCTGATCGACGGATCGGTGCTCGCCAATGCCCCCTTCAAGCCAGCGATCGACGCGCTGCGCAGTCGCCCGGCCCGCCGCGAAGTCGACCGCCGTTTCGTCTATATCGATCCCAAACCCGGCATCAGAAGCATCAAGGTCAACCGTGGCGGCGAAACCGAAGTGCCCGGCTTTTTCACAACGATTTTCGGTGCCCTCTCCGACATTCCCCGCGAACAGCCGATTCGCGACAATCTTGA
>JAYUQI010000228.1:0-22309 GCA_043756805.1 Sphingomonas sp. | reverse complement strand
TGGGTGAAAAAATCTAATCTGCCTTCGGCGATCAGGCCGAAGGTTTCGCCACCCACAGCGCCGGGAATGTCCGTTTCAGCGCCGCAACCTTCGGCGCGTCCCAGCGGCGGATATAGCCGTGATTGGGGTTCTTGAACGCAAAATCCTGGTGATAGGCTTCCGCCGGAAAGAAGCCGCCCGACTCGATTCTTGTCACGACCGGCGCGCCCCAGACGCCGCTTTTGCCGATCTGCGCGATATAAGCGCGGGCAACACGCGCCTGATCGGGCGTTTGCGCAAAGATGGCCGAGCGATAGCTGGTCCCGCTGTCCGGCCCCTGCCGGTTCAGCTGCGTCGGATCATGTGCCACCGAAAAATAAACACGCAGCAGCGTCGCATAGCTGATCTTGCGCGGATCATAGGTCACGCGGATCGCTTCGGCATGGCGTGTGGTTTCGCTGCTGACCTTGTCATAATTTGCGTCCGCAGCATTACCCCCGGCATAGCCCGATGACACCGCGACCACGCCGTTCAAATGGCTGAACACGGCTTCCATGCCCCAGAAGCATCCACCCGCGAGCACGGCTGTCGCGCGGCTTCCCGTCGGGGCTGCGTCAACGGCGGGCATCGGGACAAGCACCGTGCGTTCAGCGGCCGTGGTCCCGCTCGATAGGGCAAAAAGCGCAAGCGCGCCAAGCGCCCCTGCGGCGAGTGTTGCTTTCATGGTCATGCTCGTTGTTCGGTCCATACCGCGATAGGGTTACAGCAAACCGGGCACAAGCGCGAGCATGGCAACGGCAGCGACGGCGAAACCGCCCAGAAACAATTGGGTGAAATTTGACTTCAGGGCATGGCGCATTGCGAGCCTTTCGCAGGGGAGTTGTTACAGAGACGTAAACTGCCCGCAAAAGGTTTCATGCACGCTGAACGCGGTGGTTATGTGAGGTTCAGATTTCTCCAACTTCGTCACCCCCGCGAAGGCGGGGGTCCATCTCCAGAGGCTCAAGATTGGGCGTTGGATTCCCGCCTTCGCGGGAATGACGGAATTGGTTCTGTTCTATGATAGCGCCGCGCATGCTTCCTGAATCCGCGTGCAGGCGTCGGTCAAAATCGCTTCCGACGTCGCATAGCTGATCCGAAACGCGGGGCCGAGGCCGAACGCCTCGCCATTCACCGCCGCCACGCGGACTTCGTCGAGGAAATAATCGATCAGGTCGGCATCATTCTCGATCCGCTTGCCCTTCGGCGTCGTCTTGCCGATGCAGCCTGTGACGTCGGGATAAACGTAGAATGCTCCTTCGGGTGTGGGGCAATGCAGCCCCGGCGCGTCGTTGAGCATCCGCACGACCAGATCGCGCCGCTTCAAAAATGCCGCATTGCGCTCGGCCAGAAACGACTGGTCGCCTGATAATGCCGCCGTCGCCGCCGCCTGCGCAATCGAGCAGGGGTTCGACGTTGACTGCGATTGCAACTTGCTCATCGCCTTGATCAGCCACGCTGGCCCGCCCGCAAAACCGATCCGCCAGCCCGTCATCGAATAGGCTTTCGAACAGCCGTTGATCGTGATCGTGCGCTCGTAAAGATCGGGGCAAACCTGCGCGATCGTCTTGAACGGCGTGTCGGCATACCAGACATGCTCGTACATATCGTCGGTCATGATCATGACATGCGGGTGACGGCGGATAACCTCGCCGAGCGCCATCAGCTCGGTTGCCGAATAGGCCGCGCCGGTGGGGTTCGACGGCGAATTGAGCATCACCCATTTGGTCCGCGGCGTGATCGCGGCATCAAGCTGTGCGGGCAGAATCTTGTAAAGCTGGTTCGCGCCCGCGCTGATGATCACTGGCGTCCCGCCCGCGAAGTTCACGATGTCGGGATAGCTCACCCAATAGGGCGCGGGGATGATAACTTCATCGCCCGCATCCACCGTGGCAACCAGCGCGTTGAACAGCGTATGCTTGCCGCCGACATTCACGCTGATTTCGTTCGCGGCATAAGTCAGGTCGTTGTCGCGCAGGAATTTGGCGGCGATCGCGGCTTTCAGCTCGGGCGTGCCATCAACGTTCGTATATTTCGTCTTGCCCGCGCGGATCGCTGCGATGGCGGCATCCTTCACGAAATCGGGGGTGTCGAAATCGGGTTCGCCCGCGCTCAGGCCGATGACGTCGATCCCCTCGCGCGTCATCGCCAGCACGCGGCTGGTCATGGCAAGCGTTGGGGATGGTTTGATCCGGTCGATGGCGGCGGAAAGCTTCATTTGTCCCCTTTTCCCAATCCTAATGGCTGAGCTTGTCGAAGCCCTGTCCTTCCTTCTCTACTATCGCCAGTAAAAGGACAGCCCTTCGACAAGCTCAGGGCGAACGGAGCTGTGTGTCGTCGGCCCTATAGCGTGACGAGCTTTGCGGGCAACAGGCCGCGAACCGAATTGCCGATGAAAAAGCCCTGTGCCAGATCATCGGCGCGCAAATCGGCCTCGCGCGCTTTGCCGGTTTCGATCAGTTCGGCGCGCAAGATGCCACCGAGCAGCCCGCGCGACAGCGGCGGGGTCAGCAGCATATCGCCGTCTGCCACAAAGATATTGGTGAAGCTGCCTTCGGTCAGAAACCCGTCGGGATGCGTGAACAGGATTTCGAAAACGCCTTTTCGTCCGGCATCGTAAAAGCCCCGGTCGGTCGTCTTGTGCCGCAACCTGAAATCATCTGCGTCTACCGGCAGCGCGGCCAGCGCAACCATTGCATCGCCCGTTGGCAGCTCGGGCAGCGGTCGGGTTTCGATGGCCATGGCGCCGCTGCGCCCGAGCACAAGGCGCACCCGGCGCGGTTCGCGCAGATGAAATGTCGCGGCCTGCAATTCATTGCGCGCGCCATGGCGATCAAATGCAAATCCAAACACAGCGGCGCTGGATTTCAAGCGCCGCAAATGCAGTTCGAGCCGCGCAATACCCTCGATCGGATCGAATGCCATCGTTTCGATCAGGTCGAAGCGCCGGGCGCTCGCGATAAACGTGCCCTTGGCAAGACACTCCGCCCATTCGTCGCGCGTGTTCGAATCGGCAACGATGCCCGATCCAAGGCCGAGCCGCGCCGCCCCCTCGTCCAGACTCAGCGTCCGGATCGCGACATTGAACGCGGCGCTAACCCCGCCCGCATCGATCCGCCCGATGCTCCCGGTGTAAACCCCGCGCGGCGCGTGCTCGATGTCGGCAATCGCTTCCATCGCGCGGATTTTCGGCGCGCCGGTGATCGACCCGCAGGGATAGATGGCGCGGATGATGTCGATGGCATCGCATCCCTCGGCAAGATCGCCCGTCACTGTCGATGTCATCTGGTGGACCGTCGGATAGGTTTCGACGCGGAACAGGTCAGGCACCGCGACGGTCCCCGGCCTCGCAATCCGTGAAAGGTCATTGCGCAACAGATCGACGATCATCAGATTTTCGGCGCGCTGCTTGGGGTCGGTCTTGAGCGTTTCCGCCGCCGCGCGGTCGGCTTGCGGGTCGGCAGAGCGCAGCGCCGTCCCTTTCATCGGTCGGGTCCACACCCGCGCGCCGTCGCATGCAAAAAACAATTCGGGCGACAGCGACAACATCCAGTCGCGGCCGGTGTGTATCACGCCGCCATAGCCCGCCCGCGCCCGCGCCCGCAGGCCCGCATAAAGCGCCAGCGGATGCCCTGCGGTGTTCACGGTCGCCCCGAATGTCAGGTTCGCCTGATAAATGTCACCGGCTTCGATCAGGGCCTGAACCTGCATCATCGCGGTATCATAACCGGCGCGGTCGATGTCGGGCGTCGGTGCGCCGATCCATGCGCCCGCCGGATCGGGCAGCAGCGCCGCAACATCCTCGGGTGCAATCTCTTCGAACCCGCGAAACAGCCCGAACCACAGCAGCGGTGCCTCGGTTGTTGCGGCAACGAGCGGCGTCAGCGTCGGCTCGAGCGCGTGCCCCGCTTCATACGCCAGATAGCCCGCTGCATGCAGCCCGCCGCGCGTTGCCGTCCGCAAGGCCTCGAGTGCCGTCGCGATGTCATCCATCCGCCGCGTCACGACAATCTCGACCGGATCGACGTAGAGGCGCGCTGCTGCCGCGCCGGTGACGCGGGCATCGTCGAGCAGCACGAACGGCGTGTCGGTGCGGGGCAGGCGGCGCATCATTGCGTCGCTCCTGCCAGCGGAACGATCCTCTTGCCAGCGCAATTAACTTGCGCAAGACAAGCATCAGCAATTTTCCATGGAGCCGTCATGAAGCGTTTCATTCTCGCTGCCGCCCTGATCGCCACGCCCGCATTTGCCGACATGCCCAAGCCTGCCGCTATCGTCGCCGACGGCGCGCCTGCCGTGCCCGTCGCGCTCGCGGCGAAAACGCGGGCCTATATGGAGTTTCGCACCGCATCCTTTTCGGGCTGGAACGTGGCCGACAAATCGATGCTGATCAGCACACGCTTCGGCGATGTCGCGCAATTGCACAGTGTCGCCGCGCCGATGATGGACCGCCGCCAGATCAGCTTCGAAGCCGAGCCGGTGCGCGGCAGCTGGTCGCCGACGGGCGATGTCCTCGTCGTCAACAAGGACACCGGCGGCAGCGAGTTTTTCCAGATCTACACATTGAAGAGCGGGCAATTGACGCTGCTTACCGATGGCAAAAGCCGTAACAGCTTCAATGGCTGGAATCAGGACGGCAGCCTGATCGGCTACACGTCCACCCGTCGCAACGGCGCCGATACCGATCTTTACGTGATGGACCCGCGCGATCCCAAAACCGACCGGCTGGTGGCGCAGGTCAAGGGTGGCGGCTGGGGCATTGCCGATTTCATGCCCGATGGAAAAACCGCGATCGTCGGCAATTACATATCGATTGCCAAGACCGATTTTTACAGTCTCGACCTCGCCAGCGGCGCGATGACACCCATCGGCGACCACAAAAAGACGATCGCTTATGGCAACGCGCAATCGGCCCCCGACGGCACGCTGTGGGTGACCAGCGACGAAGGTTCGGACTTCCAGCGCCTCGGCACGCTCGACCCCAAAACCGGCAAATTCACGCCGCGCAGCCCTGAAAAGAAATGGGACATCGACACGTTCGACATCGCGCCCGACGGCAGCTTCATTGCCTACACTGTCAATGAAGCGGGCACCGACCGGGTGCGCATCATGGACATTGCCAGCGGCACCGTGCGCACTGTGACCGCGCTCCCGGCGGGCGGTGCAGGTGGCATCGAAATTGCACCGTGGGGCACGATTGGCCTCACGTTCAATTCCGCCAAAAGCGCGTCCGACGCTTATGCCATCGACCCCAAAACGCTCGCCGTCACGCGCTGGACGCAAAGCGAAACCGGCGGGCTCGATGCCGCCGCCAATGTCGAACCCGAATTTATCGAAGTGCGCAGCTTCGACAAGGAACCCGTCTCGGGCTTCCTCTATCGTCCCGATCCGGCCAAATTCCCCGGCAAGCGCCCGCTGGTCATCAGCATCCACGGCGGCCCCGAAGGACAATCGACGCCGGGCTTTCAGGGGCGGCGCAATTACCTGCTCAACGACCTGGGCATTGCGATTTTCTACCCCAATGTCCGCGGCTCGACGGGCTTTGGCAAACGCTTCGTCGGTCTCGACAACGGCCCGTTCAAGCGCGAGGATTCAGTCAAGGACATCGCCGCTTTCCTCGACCGGCTCGAAACCGATCCGGGCCTCGACAAGTCGCGCTTTGCGGTCAACGGCGGTAGCTATGGCGGCTATATGTGCTATGCCAGCGCGATTGCTTATGGGTCGCGGCTGAAGGGCGCGTATTGCGTCGTCGCGATTTCGAACTTCGTGACCTTCCTTGAAAACACGCAAAGCTATCGCCGCGACCTGCGCCGTGTCGAATATGGCGACGAGCGTGATCCCAAACAGCGTGCGCAATTGCTCAAAATCTCGCCTTTGACGCGCGTGAACGAACTCAACATCCCGCTGATGATCGTCACCGGCGGCAACGATCCGCGCGTCCCGGCTTCCGAAGCCGACCAGATCGTCAAAGCAATCCGCGCCAAGGGCGGCACCGTCTGGCACGTCCTCGGCCAGAACGAAGGCCACGGTTTTGCGAAAAAGGAAAACCAGGATTATGAATTCTGGACGGGATTGATGTTCTGGGAACGGACGTTGCTGGGGCAGTGAGCAGCTACCCCCTCTCCCCTTGAGGGAGAGGGCGACTCGCGCCGCAGCGCGAGCGGGGAGAGGGGAGTAAGGGAAAGCGCAGCGATCTGTCCTGTCACGCCCCCAAAAACCGCTGTCCTACATTCCGCCATTGTGCTTAGCTCGACGGATGACGATCCACTTTTCCCCCGCCGCCGCGCCTGTCCGCGTCCGCCCCGAAATTCCCGCTGTCAAAGAAATTTCAGCACCCCTCCATAGTGTAACCTTTGTAACCTTCGCCCGCGTGCTCCCGATGCTTCTCTGCGCGATGTTCGCCACTTTCGCTGCGCCGGCATACGCGCAGATCGACCCCGCCACCAAAGCACGGATCGACCGTATCCTTAAAAGCACCCCGCTCATCGACGGTCATAACGACGTGCCGTGGGAAGTGCGCGAAAACCACAAATCTTCGGTGGAGGGGCTGGCCGCAGAAAGCGACAAGCGCACGCCGCCGATGATGACGGACATGGCGCGCCTGCGCGCGGGCCGCGTCGGCGGGCAGTATTGGTCGGTCTATCTTTCGTCGGGCTTCACCGGCGAACGCGCGATCCAGGCGACCTTGGAGCAGATCGACATCGTCAACCGCCTGATCCGCGCTTACCCGAACGATCTCGAGCGTGCCGTGACGGCGGCCGATGTTGTCCGCATCCACAAGAGCGGCAAGATCGCGTCGCTGATGGGCGCCGAAGGCGGGCACCAGATCGGCAATTCGATGGCCGCGCTGCGTGCCTATCGCGCGGCGGGCGTCGGTTACATGACGCTGACGTGGAACAACAACAACGACTGGGCGGACAGCGGCACTGACGAGCCGAAACATAATGGCCTGACCGCATTCGGCAAAGCGGTGGTCACCGAAATGAACCGCATCGGCATGATCGTGGACTTGAGCCATGTGTCCGAAGCCACAATGGCGCAGGCGCTCGATGTGACCAAAGCGCCGGTGATGTTCTCGCATTCGAACGTCCGCGCGCTCAGCGATCATCCGCGCAATGTGCCTGATGCCATCCTGAAACGGCTGCCCGCGAATGGTGGCGTCGTGATGGTCAATGCCTATCCGGGACACAATGACCCGGCCGTGATTGCCTGGCAGGGGTCACGGGCAGGCGAGGAAGCGCGGCTCGCACGCGTGTTCCCGGGACAGGCCGAGCGGCGCAAGGCGGCATTGGCCGACTGGGACAAAGCCAACACCCGCCCGTCATCGCCGATCGCCGTGATGGCCAACCATATCGACCATGTCGTGAAAATGGCGGGCTATGACCATGTCGGTATCGGTGCAGACTTGGACGGCGTGCCGTTCACCACTGTCGGGATGGAAGATGTCGCAGGCTATCCGAACCTCTTCGCCGAACTCATCAAACGCGGCTGGAGCGACACAAACCTCGCCAAACTCGCCGGCGGCAACATCCTGCGCGTGATGCGCGGGGCTGAAGCCACTGCCACCTCGATGAAAGACATGCCGCCATCGCTGGCGACTGTTGACGACAAATGATGGACTCCGCACCCCTTCGCGCGACCATTATTCCAGTGACGCCGCTCCAGCAGAATTGCACGCTGTTCTGGTGCACGCAGACCATGCGCGGCGCGTTCGTCGATCCCGGCGGCGACTTGCCGAAACTCAAAGCAGCGGCGGCACAACACGGCGTCACCATCGAGAAAATCCTGATCACGCATGGTCATATCGATCATTGCGGCGAAGCGGGGACATTGGCGAAGGAATTGGGTGTGCCCATCGAAGGGCCGCATGAGGCCGACCGTTTCTGGATCAGCCGCCTCGAGGATGACGGCCGCAGCTACGGCGTCAACGGCAAGATTTTCGAACCCGACCGCTGGCTGACCAATGGCGAACAGGTCACCGTCGGCAATCTCACGCTCGACGTCTATCATTGCCCCGGCCACACGCCCGGCCATGTCATTTTCCACCACGCGCCGTCGCATGTCGCGATGGTCGGCGATGTCCTGTTTCAGGGCTCGATTGGCCGCACCGATTTTCCGATGGGCAACCATCAGGACTTGCTCGACGCCATCGTCACGCGGCTCTGGCCGTTGGGTGGTGAGACCAATTTCGTCCCCGGCCACGGGCCGATGTCAACCTTTGCCCATGAGCGCGCGACCAATCCCTATGTCGCCGACCGTGTCCTTTCTGGAAGCTGACAACGCTGTTCGAAATCCGTTCAGCGCGACTCGCATAAACCTTGTGCTGTCCTCGAAAGAGACGTGAAGGAGTTTGATATGCGTAATCTTATTGTGGCCGGACTTATGGCAACCTCGCTGCTCCCGGCAGCAGCACAGGCGCAATATGGGTATTCGGGGATTGACCGTGGCGAAGCGCGCGAACTGCGCCGCGACCGCGCCGACATCCGAGACGAGCGCCGCGATCTGCAATATGCCTATCGCTATGGCGACCGCCGCGACGTCCGCGATGCGCGCGAGGATTACCGCGAGGCTCGCCGTGAGTATCGCGAAGATTACCGCGATGCGCGGCGTGATTATGGGCGGCGTGACTGGGGCGGTGGCTGGACCGCGCACCGCAGCTATTACGAGCCTCGCCATCACATCCGTGACTGGGATCGTCATGGCTATGCGCGACCTTATGGCACGCAACGCTGGGTCCGCCACGGGCGCGACGCGCTGCTAATCGATATCCGCAATGGCTATGTCATCTGTGTTTACCCCAACCGTTTCTGGTAGCGGTGTCGGCGGCCCGGTAGTGCTCCCTGCTACCGGGCCGCTTGCCGCTGCATGAAATGCTTGCGGCACAGCGCAACATAGCGGCCGTTACCGCCAATCTCGGTCTGGTCTCCCTCGCGCACCGCATTGCCGTCCGCATCCACGCGCAAGTTCATCGTCGCTTTGCGCCCGCACGCACAGATCGCTTTGAGCTCGACGAGATTGTCAGCAAGCCCGAGCAGCGCAGCCGACCCCTCGAACAACTCGCCCCGAAAGTCAGTCCGCAAGCCATAAGCCAGCACGGGAATGCCATCCTCATCGGCAATCGCCGCCAGCTGTAATACTTGGCGCCGCGTCAGGAACTGCGCCTCGTCAACCAGCACGCAATCGGGCTTTTGGCTGTTGGCGACACAAGCGCGCAAATCGGTGTTTGCATCAAAGGGCATCGCCGCCGCGTCCAGCCCGATCCGCGATGCTATGCGCCCCGGCCCTGTGCGGTCATCGACGGCGGCGGTGAACAGCATCGTCGCCATGCCCCGCTCGGCATAGTTGAACGCCGCCTGCAGCAATGTCGTCGATTTTCCGGCATTCATTGCGGCATAGTAGAAATAGAGCTTGGCCATCAGCCTAATGTTTTCACAGTCACCGGTGCATTGACTCCCGCTACACCTACGATAGCCCGATCAAACGATGCGAACGCGTCGATACCCGGCGGCACACACGCCACATGCATCAAGTCGGCGAAGTCACCGCCATGGGCATAGCGCTCAGTCGCCCACTCGACCGCCGCCTGCCGTTCGACTGAAATACGCGGCAGGGCAAAAACGCTCATTAATGCGTCCGAAATCCGGTCACGGTCGAAGTTGTAACGCGACCGTAAAACCCACTCTACCTCGAGAACGACGGTCGCCAGGATATAGACGTCCTCAGTTACCAGCAGTTCTTCCACGACGTTCATTTGCGCGATATCGTCACCGACAATTAGCCGAACCAAGACGTTGGTATCGACAGCAATCACCGGTTTCAGCGCGCGACGTCGCGATAATCGTCGTCATCCTTGACGCGCATATCATCAAGCGAAACTGGCGGTCCCTCGTATTTCGGCACCCGCCGCCGAAATTCCTCATACGTGATTGTTTCGCGTTTCGGCATCGGCGGTTCAAGGATTGCACGTCCACCCGAATGCCGCACCGTCAACGCCTGTCCTTCGGGCCAGCCAAGCGCATCGCGAACATCCTTGGGGATGACAACCTGCCCCTTCGACGACAATTTGGTCAACGCGTTCATAGTGGTAAGATACGCCTTACCACATGTTCGTCAATCCCCGCCCAGATCCTGCGCAACCTTTGGTGCGCGGAGCAGGCTGTCGATATGGCTGCCTTCGTCGAAGCTCTCGTCGGACAGGAATTTCAGTTTGGCCGCATATTTATTGTTCACGCGCCGCGCGACTTCGCTTTGCAGATAGGCCGTGTTGGTGCGCAGCGCCTTGATCACCGCCTCCTCGTTCTGGCCGAGCAGCGGCTTCACGAAGACGGTGGCATGGCGCAGGTCGGGCGACATGCGCACTTCGGTGACGCTCACGACATGCTTGGCGAGCACCTCATCATGCACATCCCCGCGCGCAAGAATATCGGCCAGCGCATGACGCACGGACTCACCCACACGAAGCAAGCGGACCGAGCGTGTTTCGGGGGTTGCGGGTTTCACGCGCTAAAGCGTCCGGACGCGTTCCTCGACTGAGCCATCAGAGCGTCCGTACGCGTTCCTCGACTTCGAACGTCTCGAGGAAGTCGCCCGCCTTGATGTCATTCGTTGCATCGAACGTCACGCCGCATTCGAGGCCCGAGCGCACTTCCGCCACGTCATCCTTGAAGCGGCGCAGCGAGTTGATCTGGCCGTTGTAGATGATGACATCGGCGCGCGTGATGCGTGCCTTGAGGTTCTTGCGGATCGCGCCTTCGGTGACGAGAAGCCCCGCAGCCTTGCCGTGCTTGCCCGCCGCGAACACGTCTTTGATCTCGGCGCGGCCGACGACATGCTCGATCATTTCGGGGCCAAGCTGTCCGGCCATGGCGTTCCGCACCTGATCGGTCAGGTGGTAGATGACATCGAAATACTGGAACTCGACGCGGTCGCGTTTCGCCAGTGCCGCCGCCTTGGTATTGGGTCGCACGTTGAAGCCGATAACCGGCGCACCCGATGCGGCCGCCAATTGCACGTCGCTTTCGGTAATCCCGCCGACACCCGCGCTCAACACGCGAACCTTGATTAGGTCGGTCGAAATCTTGTTCACCGCATTGACGATGGCTTCGGCTGACCCCTGCACGTCGGCCTTGACCACGATGGGATATTCCATCGCCTTGACGGCGCTCAGATTGGCAAACAGATTTTCCATGTCGACGGGCGCCGAAACCGTCCGTTTTTCGGTGGCGAGGTTGGCACGATAGAGCGCCACTTCGCGCGCACGCGCTTCGTTCTCGACGACCGACATCGGATCGCCTGCGGATGGCACGCCTGACAAGCCCAGTATTTCGACCGGCATCGAAGGGCCGGCTTCCTTGATCTGCTGGCCCTTGTCGTTGATCATCGCACGGATTTTGCCCGATTGCTGACCGACAACGACAATGTCACCGACCCGGAGCGTGCCGCGCCGGACAAGAATGGTGGCGAGCGAACCGCGCCCCTTGTCGAGCTTGGCTTCGATCACGCTGCCTTCGGCGGCGCGGTCGGGATTGGCTTTCAGTTCGAGCAATTCGGCCTGAAGCTGGATTTTCTCGATCAGCGTATCGAGGCCGGTTTTCTTGAGTGCGGAGACTTCGACATCCTGCACATCACCCGACATTTCCTCGACGACGATTTCATATTGCAGCAGTGCCTCGCGCACTTTTTGCGGATTGGCTTCGGGCTTGTCACTTTTGGTGATCGCGACGATCATCGGCACGCCCGCTGCCTTGGTATGGTTGATCGCTTCGATCGTTTGCGGCTTGATGCTGTCATCGGCGGCCACGACCAGCACGACGACGTCGGTGATGTTCGCGCCACGTTTGCGCATGTCGATAAAGGCTTCGTGGCCCGGCGTGTCGAGGAACGTGATCTTTGCCCCGTCCTTCATCGCCACCTGATAAGCGCCGATGTGCTGGGTGATCCCGCCCGCTTCGCCGCGCACGACATCGGTCCCGCGCAGGGCATCGAGCAGCGACGTCTTGCCATGATCGACATGGCCCATGATCGTGACGACCGGGGGCCGCGTCATGAGTGTGTCTTCGGCATCGATGTCGTCTGCCACATCGATGTCGACATCGCTTTCGGACACGCGCGTGACATTGTGACCAAAGTCAGTGACGAGCAGTTCGGCGGTATCCTGATCGATGCTGTCACCCATCGCAGAGGGCACGCCCATCTTGAACAGCGCCTTGATCAGATCGCTGCCGCGTTCGGCCATGCGGTTGGCGAGTTCGCCGACCGTGATGCTTTCGGGAATGACGACATCGCGGATC
Source organism: Sphingomonas sp. (assembly GCA_043756805.1). Lineage (GTDB taxonomy): Bacteria > Pseudomonadota > Alphaproteobacteria > Sphingomonadales > Sphingomonadaceae > Sphingomonas_O. Next base: position 10,001 of record JAYUQI010000228.1, on the reverse strand, counting down.
TGCTTGGCCTGAATCTGTCCGCTGCCATGCGCGCGGCGTTCCTTTTCGCGGGCACGCTTGAGCGCGGCGAGCGACCGTGCCCGCGCGCCTTCGCCATCGCTGTCGAGCGCGCGGGTAACGGTGAGCTTGCCCGACTGGCGACGGTCGTCACCCATTTTACCGCGCGCCGGGCGCACGGGTTCGGGGCGGCGTTCGGGCACTGGCGCCGGACGCGTGAAGTTTTTGGCGTCGGTCCGACCGGCCTGTGCTTGCTGGACTTCGGGTTCGGCGACCGGCGCGGGATTGAGCGCTGTTAAGCGCGCGGCTTCTTCGGCAGCGAGGCGTGCCGCTTCTTCGGCCTTGCGGTTTTCTTCGGCGCGGCGCTTTTCGTCTTCGCTCGAATCATTCTTTGCGCGGTCCTCGCGGCGGCGCGATTCTTCCAGCGCGTTCATCCGCGCTTCGTCGGCTTCGCGCAGCAGCTTGGCCTGAAGTTCCTGACGCGACATCAGGCTCGATGGCGGCGGGGCAGGGGGCGGGGGCGGTGGTGGCGGTGGTGCCACAACAACGGGGGCGACGACTTCGACCTGCGGTTCAGGCGCAGCTTCGACTTCGCCCGGACGCCCGATCATCCGCCGCTTTTTCACTTCGACGACAACCGTGTTCGACCGGCCATGGCTAAAGCTCTGCTTTACCTTGCCGGTTTCGACCGTGCGCTTGAGGCTCAAAGGGGCGCGCATGCCCAGTTTCGGTTTTTCGGTATCGCTCATAATCTCGTCTTAAACCCTCTAAACCGTAACAGATGCGCCGCGCGGCCCTGAACCCTGCGAACCCGTTTCGCAAGGCAAACCACTCGGTTGAACGTTAATAAACCCGTGCCACCGGTCGATCGCGGCCGCCACGCGTGCTGCCGCGCGCGCATCGGTGACCCCGATATGTACCACATTTTCGCGCCCCAGCGCTACTGACAAGATCGTGCGGTCAACGCTGAGTATCAACCCCTGCCGCCCCGAACCCTCATCATCATTGCCGACGCGCCACGCCTGATCGAGCTTGCGGTTGCCGTCTAGGCTCGCGTCGGCGGCGTGATAGAGCAAGTGCAACAGGCCTTTGCGTGCGGCTTCCTCGATCCGTTCGGAGCCAGTGACCACGGTCGACGCGCGCGCCTCAAGACCCAGACGGTCAAGCGCATTGCGCGACAGTGCATCCTCGATCCGCTGCGGCAGGTCGTCGGCGATAATGATGTCGCTTGTCTTGTATGCCCGCGCCAGCGCGCCTTTCAGCTTGCCCTTGGCAATCGCGACTTCCAGCGCCGGACGCGCAACGCCGATCCACGCCCCGCGACCCGGTGCCTTGGCGCGGACATCAGGGAGCACTTGCCCGTCGGGCGCAAGCGCAAGCCGGATCAGCCCGTCGCGTGACGCACGTTCGCCACTCAGAACGCAGCGGCGTTCCGGGTCATGCTTCGCTTCTGGCGAATCTACTGTGTCATTCTGGGGAGTCCGCAAGCGCGTCCTCCTCTTCGGACCCCGGCGCGGATGCGCCATCCTCGTCTTCGAACCAATGCGCGCGGGCCGCCATGATGATCTCGTTGCCCTGTGCTTCGGTCAGATTGTAATCGGCGAGCACACCGCCCTTGGGCTCGTTTGCTGTCGTTACGGCCTTGCGGCGCGGCTCGACACGGCGCTTCTGGATCAGCTCGTCGGTCGCGAGATCGGCGAGATCGTCGAGCGTCTTGATGCCGGCCTTGCCAAGCGTCACCAGCATCGCTTCATTCAGATGCGGCATTGCGGCCAGCGCGTCCTCGACGCCGAGCGAGCGGCGCAATTCGCGGTTGGCTTCCTCGCGCCGTTCCAATGCTTCGGTCGCGCGGTTCTGGAGTTCGGCACCCAGCTCATCATCGAATCCTTCGATTTCGGCGATTTCGCTGACATCGACATAAGCGACTTCTTCAAGGCTGGTGAAGCCTTCGGCGACCAGCAGCTGCGACAGCGTTTCGTCGACATCGAGTTCCTTCTGGAACAGGTCCGACCGCTCGACAAATTCGCGCTGGCGCTTTTCGCTGGCATCGGTTTCGGTCAGGATGTCGATCGCTTTGCCGGTCAGTTGCGATGCGAGGCGGACGTTCTGGCCACGACGACCAATGGCAAGCGACAACTGATCATCGGGCACCACGACTTCGATGCGATCTTCTTCCTCGTCGATCACGACGCGGCTGACGTTGGCGGGCTGGAGCGCGTTGACGACGAAGGTCGCGGTGTCTTCGGACCACGGAATGATGTCGATCTTTTCGCCCTGCATTTCCTGAACGACGGCCTGAACGCGGCTGCCCTTCATGCCGACGCAGGCACCGACGGGGTCGATGCTGCCGTCGCGGCTGATCACGCCAATCTTGGCGCGGCTGCCGGGATCGCGTGCAGCGGCCATGATCGTGATGATGCCGTCGTAAATTTCGGGCACTTCCTGCGCGAACAGCTTTTTCATGAAATCAGGATGCGCGCGGGACAGGAAAATTTGCGGGCCCCGCGTTTCGCGGACAACTTTCAGGATCAGCGAGCGGACACGATCACCGACGCGGACCACTTCGCGCGGAATCTGCGCATCGCGGCGGATAACGCCTTCGGCGCGGCCCAGATCAACGACCACATGGCCGAACTCGACGCGCTTGACGACGCCGGTGATAATTTCGCCGCTGCGGTCCTTGAATTCCTCATATTGCCGCTCGCGTTCGGCATCGCGGACTTTCTGGAAAATGATCTGCTTCGATGCCTGCGCCTGAATGCGGCCGAACTCGATCGGTGGCAACGGATCGACGATATAATCGCCGATTTTGGCCCCCGGCTGAAGCTTCTCGGCCGATGCGACGTTTACCTGCTTGTAAAGATCATCAACCAGCTCGACGACTTCGACAACGCGCCACAACCGCGTCTCGCCTGATTGGGTATCAATCTTGGCGCGAATTTCCATTTCCGACCCATAGCGCATTTTTGCCGAGCGCTGGATCGCGTCCTCGAGCGCTTCGATCACGATCTCGCGATCGATCAGTTTTTCCTTGGCAACCGAATCGGCAATTGCCAGCAGTTCGGCCTTGTTGGCGGAAATCGAAGTCGCCATTCGTCTATCCTTCTTGCAAAATTTTATCAGCGCCGTCGGTCGAAAGCGGCGCGGTTGCTTGTATCAATTTGTCGGTCAGAACCAGTTTCGCCGATGCGATCCCGTCATAGGGAATGCGCATCGCGCCATGCTTGGCGATGACGACAACGGTATCATCGCCCTCGATCCCCTCAAGCCGCGCGTCAAACATCTTGCGGCCTTCGATGGGCTCTACCAGTTTCAGCCGCGCCTCATGCCCGGCCCAGTCATCATAATCGGCGATGCGTGTCAGCGGGCGGTCAATGCCGGGCGATGAGACTTCGAGGCGATAGGCGTCCTCGATCGGGTCCAGCTCGTCAAAAATTTCGGACAAGCGCCGTGATAAGGTCGCGCAATCATCGAGCGTCAACTGCCGCGTATCGGGCCGCTCGGCCATCACTTGCAATGTCGGGTCGGACGTTCCGCCGAACATCCCGACACGCACGAGTCGCAGCCCGAGCGCTTCGGCTTCGGGTTCGATGAGTGCAGTCAGGGCCGCGATGTCCGCCAAAAATCTCTCCAATATGGCTTTGCCGCGTCCGGAGCCGGTTGGCTTCGAACCCAAACAAAGTTACCGATGTAAGGAATACAAGTGCGATATACGCAGTTGTGCACCCATCGGCAAGTCACTTCATGGAGCCTCTAATGATCCGTAATTCGTTCGTTCTCGCTTTCGCGCTTACGGCTTGTTCGTCGCAGGTCGCACCAGCGCAATCGGCCAGCCCCTTTGTGGCCACGCCCGTCGCGACATTTGATTCGCCTTGGGCAATGACGTTTCTGCCGGGGCGCGGCGTGGCGATGGCTTTAGTAACCGAGAAAGGCGGCAAGCTCTGGCTTGTCGACACGACCACTGGCAAGCGCACGCCGGTTTCCGGCACGCCGAAAGTCGATGACGGCGGGCAGGGCGGTCTGGGCGATGTCATCATTCATCCCGACTTTGCGAACAACGGTTTTGTATATTTAAGCTGGGTCGAGGCGGGCGACGGCGACACGCGCGGCGCCGTCGTCGGGCGTGCCAAGCTGGTAACCGAGAGCGGGGCGGCACGGATCGAAGGGCTGCAAGTCATCTGGCGGCAGGAAGCCAAAGTCACCGGGCGCGGCCATTTTGGGCACCGGCTGGCCTTCGGGCCCGATGGCATGCTGTATATCAGCAGCGGCGACCGCCAGAAGTTTACGCCCGCGCAGGACATGGGCAGCAATCTGGGCAAGATCATCCGGCTGACCGACGGCGGCATGGTCCCAAGCGACAATCCCTTTTACGACCAAGGGCGGATCAAATCGCAGATATGGACATCGGGCCAGCGCAATCCGCTCGGCATCGCGTTCGATGCGCAGGGGCGTCTGTGGGCGCAGGAAATGGGGCCAAAGGGCGGCGACGAATTGAATGTCATCGTCAAGGGCAAGAATTACGGTTATCCGATCGTATCGAACGGCGATCATTATGACGGCCGCGATATTCCCGATCACAACACGCGTCCTGAGTTCGAAGCGCCTAAAGTCAGCTGGACCCCCGTGATTTCGCCGGCAGGGCTGATCGTTTATTCGGGGGATAAGTTTCCGGCATGGAAGGGCAATATCTTCATCGGCGGATTGTCATCACAAGCGCTGATCCGGGTTGCGGTCGATGGGGATACGGCGAAGGAAACCGAGCGTTACGACATGGGCACGCGCATCCGCGAAGTGGAGCAGGGCCCCGATGGGGCACTCTGGCTGTTGGAGGACGAAGGGCGCTTGCTTAAACTGACGCCTAAACCTTGAGGTAACGAAAATACCAGACCTCATGCCCCAGCCGCCGCGCTTTGCGTTCGTAGCGGGTTTCGGGCCAGTCGGCGGGGCGGGTCAGGAAATCGGCCGCCGTTGATACCTGCCCCGCGAAATCGCGCCGCGCGTTCATGATCATCATCGCGTGCGCGACGTAGACCGGGTGATCCGTTCCGAAGCGAAATTCGCCGCCGGGTTTTAGTTTGGCCGCGACCATGTCGATTGGTCCTGCATTCATGAACCGCCGCTTGGCGTGGCGGGCCTTGGGCCAGGGATCGGGATGGAGCAGATACACCCGCTCGAGCGACGCATCGGGCAGGCGATTGAGCACGTCGAGCGCATCACCCATGTGCAGGCGGATATTGGTCAGGCCTTGGTCCTGAATATGCCCCAGCGCGCTCACAACACCGTTGAGGAATGGCTCGCAGCCGATAAAGCCCGTGCCCGGTCGCATTGCCGCCTGCCCCGCCAGATGCTCGCCACCGCCAAAGCCGATTTCGAGTTCGAGCGGACACGCTTCGCCAAACAATGCTGGGGACGACAAGGGCCCATCGGGCACGCTGAGCGTCGGCAACAGCTGTTCGACCAGTGCTGCCTGTCCGAGCCTCAGCTTATGTCCGGCACGGCGGCCATAAAGGCGGCCGATGGTAACGGGGTCGCTTATGCCAGTGCCGCCTTCAGATCGTCGACGAGGTCGGTTTTTTCCCACGGGAAGAAATCACCCTCGGCTTTTTGCCCGAAATGGCCATAGGCGGCGGTCCGGCGATAGATCGGCTTGTTGAGACCCAGATGCGTGCGGATGCCGCGCGGGGTCAGCCCGCCGAGCTTGGCGATGCCCATGATCGCGGTTTCGATCACATCATCACCAACCGTGCCGGTCTCATGCGTATCGACATAAAGCGACAGCGGCTTTGACACGCCAATGGCATAGGCAAGCTGGATCGTGCAGCGCGTGGCGAGGCCCGCAGCGACGATATTCTTGGCCAGATAGCGCGTGATATAGGCTGCCGAGCGATCAACCTTGGTCGGATCTTTGCCGCTGAACGCACCGCCACCGTGCGGGGGCCGCGCCGCCATAGGTGTCGACAATGATCTTGCGCCCCGTCAGCCCGGCATCGCCGTCGGGGCCACCGATTTCGAAGCTGCCGGTCGGGTTGATGTGATATTCGGTTTCGGTGAGCAGGTTGGCGGGCAGGATGTCGGCCACGACCTTCCTCACATAAGCGTGGAGTTCGGCTTCGTTCGCGCCGCTGTCATAGCCTTTGCCGTGCTGCGTCGAGACAACAATGGCGGTTGCGGCGACCGGAATACTGCCTTCGTAACGCAGCGTGACTTGGCTCTTTGCATCGGGCTCGAGGAACGGCGCGGCGCCCGAATGGCGGTCTTCGGCCATCTGCTTGAGGATTTTGTGGCTGTAATACAGCGTCGCGGGCATCAAGTCGGGGGTCTCATCGGTCGCATAACCGAACATGATCCCCTGATCGCCTGCGCCTTCGTCCTTGTTGCCGCTCGCGTCGACGCCCTGCGCGATATGGGCAGACTGGCCGTGCAGGTTGTTCATGAACGTCAGCGTGTTCCAGTGGAACCCGTCCTGTTCATAACCGATTTCCTTGACAGTCCGGCGCACGGTAGCTTCGATTTCTTCTTTGGCACCGGCGGCCCATTCGCCGTTTTCATAGACGCCTTTGCAGCGGATTTCGCCCGCCAGAACCACAAGCTGCGTTGTCGTCAGTGTTTCGCAGGCGATTCGCGCTTCGGGATCTTTCGACAGGAACAGGTCGACAATGGCGTCCGAAATCTGGTCCGAAACCTTGTCCGGGTGACCTTCGGACACCGATTCGGACGTGAAGAGATAATTGGCACGCATGGGCGGATCCTGTCTTGAGATATAAAGATAGCTTTATGTGTGGATTGCGCCCTTAGCGAGGCCAGCGGCGAAGGGCAACGGCAAAGCCGATCAACGTTAATGCAAAGCCGAGCGGGAGCAGGTTGCCGAAGCGCGCGAACAGTGTTGGCGCGGCGGGGGCGGGAAGTTTGGTCTGGATGATCCCCGCTTTGTTCATCGGCAGCGCGACGAGAATGGCACCGTTCGAATCAATAACGGCGGAAATCCCCGTGGGCGTCGAGCGGATCACGGGCAATCCTTCCTCGATCGCGCGCAGCCGCGCTTGTGCCAGATGCTCGGGCGGGCCCCAGCGGCCGAACCAGGCGTCGTTCGACGGATTGAACAGGAAATCGGGGCGATTGTTGCGATCGGCGACATACCCTGAAAAGATGATTTCATAACAGATCTGGACACCGATTTTGCCGAAGCCCGGCAGCGTGATGCTCTGCGGACCCGGCCCCGGATTGAAATCAATGTCGCCCGGCACGAGCCGTGACAGACCAATAGCGGACAGCAGCGGCCGCATCGGCAGATATTCGCCGTATGGGACGAGGTGTGCCTTATCATAACGCGCGCGGACGGCGCCCTTGGCGTCGAGCACGAAAGCACTGTTGGTGGCGGCGACCCCGATTTCCTCGATCCCCGCGCCGCTCTGCCGCCGCGCATATTCGATCCGCGTGCCGCCGGTGACGAGCAAGTCGCGCGGGCCGAGCAGCGATGCCAGATCAGCGCGCAGACGCTCGTCATAATCGATTTCATACGCGTCGTTCAGCGCGGCTTCGGGCCAGAACAGTGCGCGTGGTTCGGGGCCCGGCGGGCCGCTCAATCGCGCAATCTTTTCGAGTCCCGCGCGGGCAACAGCGATGTCGCGGCCTTCGTTCAGGCCGATATTGGGCTGAATCACGCGGATGTTGGACGCCGTCCGCCCCGGATCGCCTGCAGTATCGGTGACAAGCCACCCCGCCAGCAAAGCGCCTGCAAGCGTCGCTGGAAATGCAATCAATCGTCGCGCGTGAAAAAGCGCACCCGCGATCAGGATCACGAATCCCGACAAACCATAGGTGCCGACAAGTTTCGCCAAACCGTCGACCGGCGTCGGCACCATCACGACCCCCAGCGGATTCCATGCAAAGCCGGTAAACAAGCTCGCGCGCAGATATTCGGTGACGATCCAGGCTGCTGCGAACAGCAGCACATAAGCCGCTTTGCTTGCCCGCCCCCACCGCCACGCCAGCCCCGCCGCGACCGCCGGATAGACCGCAAGATAAAGCGACAACAGCACGACGGCGACGGTACCCAGCCAGACCGGCATCGTTTCCTGATAGCGAAAAGCGCCCGCGATCCAGTTCATCCCGACCACGAAATGGCCAAGGCCAAACCACCATCCCCGCGCCAGCGCCGCGCGCATGTCAGGAGCGTCGCCGACGATCCCCATCCACAGCGCAAAGGCGGCGATTGTCACGGGCCACAGATCGAGTGGCGCAAAGCCGGTTGCCGAGATCAGCCCCGCGGCAAGAGCAAATGTTTTGGGAAAACGCATCACGCTGCCGCTATTGCCTGCCCGTGTGACAGGTGCAATGGCTTGCGCTAACGGACAGCGCATGATCCTGTTTGCTCTTGCTGCTGCGACCGCACCGCTGCTTCCGCCCGAAATCGCCCGCGACCTGCGCTGTGTCGCGATTATCGGCGTCGCGCGCGATCCGGCACTTTACAAGGAAGGCGCGCTTTACGCGGCGATTGTCGGCGCGCGCGCGATGGATGCCACCGGGCAAAGCCGCGAGGCCGTCCGCGATCTTATCTTCGATCAGGTCCGCATCATCCGCAAAGTGAAGCCTGCCGCCGCCGAAGTCACGACATGCACCACGCAGATGCGCGCGCGGATCGCGCTCGAAGGGGTCAAGCCATGAGGCCGTTTCACCTCGCTTTTCCCGTCCATGACCTGAACATTGCCCGCGATTTCTATGGTCGTGTGCTTGGCTGTCCGGAAGGGCGCAGTTCGGACGAATGGATTGATTTCAACCTGTTCGGGCATCAGATCGTCGCGCACCTGTCGGCGTCCGCGCATGCTGTCATGACCAATCCGGTCGATGGCCATGACGTGCCCGTCCCGCATTTCGGCGTCGTCCTGACGATGGACCAGTGGCATTCGCTGGCGAGCCGTTTAGCTGCTGCGGGCACGCATTTCGCCATCGCGCCGACTGTCCGCTTCAAGGGACAGGTCGGCGAACAAGCCACGATGTTTTTCTATGACCCGAGCGGCAATGCCCTCGAGTTCAAGGCCTTTGCCGACGATTCGCAGTTGTTTGCCGTTTAGAGCGTGATGACATTAGGTTAATCAAAACTCTTTTTCGTCACCCCCGCGAAGGCGGGGGTCTAACTCCCGAGGCTCGATAATGGGCGTTGGATTCCCGCCTTCGCGGGAATGACGAGGCTAGAGAATCAACTTAAAGTCATCAAACTCTAGAATAACCGTATGCCTGAGCTTGTCTAAGCCTGTCCAGAGCGGCTGCCGTAGGCGGCCAGCCGAAGGGGCCTGTCCTTCTACTCGACCATAGCCAAGAAAGTGCAGCCCTTCGACAAGCTCAGGGACACGGAAATAGCTGGGGCGACTCAGCCGTCGTAGTCGCCGCCAAGATTCTGGTTGCGCGGCGGCGCAGCGGCCGTCAGGCGCAGCGCTTCGGCCGACTGGCTGAGCGAGCCCATTTCATCGACGACATCGTCATCGTCGATCTGCACGCGCTGCATGTTTGTAATGACGGCTTCGCGCAGTTCTTCGGGGACGACCAGATCGTCAGCGATTTCGCGCAAGGCAACGACGGGATTCTTGTCACGATCCCGGTCCAGCAGCAGCTCGGCACCACCCGAGATTTGCCGCGCGCGCTGTGCGGCAAGCAGGACGAGGTCGAACCGGTTGGGAATCTTGTCGACACAATCTTCGACTGTTACGCGCGCCATCGAACGCTTCCTTTGAAATCTTGCTGCTGAATGCGAGCGCGGCGCTTAGCAAGCGTGGCTTGCAAAAGCAACATCGCCCGCGCAAGGGCATCGCTATGGCCCCAGCGTTCGACGTCGACGGCAATCATCTTTCGCTTTTGACCGACGGGCCCGAACGGCTTGATGCGCTGGTTGCGCTCATCGACGGCGCGCAGACGAGCCTCAAGCTGCTCTATTATATTTATGCCGATGATGCCGCCGGGCAGCGTGTTCATAATGCGCTGCTCGCTGCGGCTGCCCGCCAAGTGACGGT